>CAZSWW010000199.1:0-3217 GCA_964611265.1 uncultured Sulfurimonas sp.
ATATTTATAGATGTTTGAACAATATCTTTGTCATCTGTTTGTATGATTTTGTCAAGTTCATTTACACACTCATATAGATGCATATTTCTACTAATACCTTTAAATTTTATCGCTTCTACAATCCAAGAATCTTTGTTGTCTTCTAAAATAGCATCATGGATAGCATCAGATAATATTTTTGCTTCAATGGTAAAGTCATAAAATAGTTCTTCAAAATTTTTATATGAGATGCCTAGTTCATCGGCTACACTGTTTTTATCATACATAATTTCTATGGTTTCAAACAACTTTTCTGGTTCATTTTCTAGTTTTTGTGATTCATCGATATCAGGATGTTGAGTATCTAAAAATATGTCGTTTGATAGTTCTTCTATCTCTATACTACCTTCTATAGCTTTAGAAAGATTATTTACCGAGTTGATAGGCTTTTTACTATTTAGAGAAAGTTCATCTATCTTTTCATAGATTTCATCTAAACTTTGTTTTATGAAGTCTTTATCATTAGAATTTTTAATATTGTTTAAAATCTCGAAAATATTATCAATTCTTAAGTTTGCAGAAACACCTTTTAGTTTATGAGATAAAGTTTGTACATTTTTTATATCATCATTTTCAAGTGAAGTATAGAGTAATGATTTGAACTCTTTAGCCTGTTTTATAAAATCTTGTATAAACTCTTCAACTACATCTATAGATAAGCCTAGTTCTTGAGAAGCTATTAAAGGGTTATATAGATACTCTTCATCTTGAATTTTATCTTTTTTTATAGTTGTTTTTTCAACATTAAACTCTTCATTTTTTTCTAAATCTTCTAAGTCTTCTTCATCTTTTTCTATCTCTATATTTTCAACTATATTAGTATCTTCTGAGATAAAAGTTTCATCTACTATAGCATCATCTTCATCTTTTAAGTCAGCATCTAAATCTTCTAAACCCTGAAGATAAACTATAAAAGCTGGTAAAGATGGTTCATCATTTAGATAGATAGACTCTATCTGTAATGTAGCTTGAAATTGTTTCTCTTTAGTTTTTATAATCACTTCAGATATAGTGTCAACATCACTAGCAGTATGCACAAAATCTATCCAGTGAACATGCTCAAAGTTATGTATAAAACCAGCTTTTTTAACAAAAAGATTTGCAAAATCTGAAACTTCAGCTTTTAGTTGTGCTAAGTTTTTAAACCCTAAAGTGTTTAAATCTCTAGCATCTATCCCGATAAGTTCTTTTTCATGGTTATATATAAGCATTTTATTCCTTTATGATAGAGAAATATAGCATATCAAAACTTATTTATAAATATCTTTAATCACCTTAGCATCTCTAATATTTAAAATCTCTGCTACCTCTTCAACACCTAAACTCTTTAGTGATTCAAAAGTTCCAAAGTGATTTAGTAGTTTTTTTATCTTAGCTTCTGAGATGCCTTTTAGTGTTAAAAGTTGACTCTCTTTGTCCTCTTTTAGTTTTGTTTTTTTGTGAAAAGTTATGGCACATCTATGGGCTTCATCTCTTAGATTTTGTGTCCATTGAAGTCTTTTGTCGGTTGGTTTTAGGTTAAAACTCTCATCTATGGTGTGAAGTATATCGTTTGCTTTACCTTTTGCACGGTGACTTTTTGCATCTATCTTCTCTTTTGATATGGCTATAACATCTATGTAAACACCTGATGATTGGAGTATCTCATAAGCTAGTTTTAACAGAGTTGTACCACCATCTATCACCCATAAATCAGGTGGTGAATTTTTAGTAAAACTCTCAACCCTTTTTGTTAAAGTCTCTCGCATCTGAGCATACTCATCTTTTGCATCAAGATGGTAAGTTCTGTAACTTTTTCTATCAAACTTAGTATCTTGCCAAACAGCCATCGCTCCAACTGTTGCACGACCTGACATGTGGGAGTTGTCAAAAATCTCTACACGAGCTGGTACTCTTTTGAGTTTACACAACTCTTTTATGGACTCTAAAAGTTCTGAGTTATCTGCTTTTTTCTCTTTTTTTAGAAGTTCATTTGCATTTAATATGGCTAGATTTATAAGGTCTTTTCTTTTACCTCTTTTTGGTAAAGCTATATCTGCTTTTTTCTCAAAAACCAAACTAAGATACTCTTGAACTAAGTCTAAATCTTCAAACTCAGAAGCGACCAATATAGGTGCTATGATAGGTGGTTTTTTAGAGTAGTATTCTAACAAAACCCTTTGGTAAAGTTCATCTTCATTATAACCATCATTTAGGTTTATAAAATCATGTGATGATGAGATGATTTTCCCATCTCTCATAAAGATTCTAACAACTACTGCTTTTTTAGATGTGTTTTGTACAACAAAGATGTCGTAGTTATCGTTAGTGGCAAAATCTATCTCACTTTTTATCTCACTTTTTTGAATCCGTTGGCATCTATCTCTTAACTCAGTAGCCTCTTCAAACCTTAACTCCTCAGCATAAAAAAACATCTTTTCTTCTAGTTTAGATATAAGTAGTTTTTTGTTTTTTATAAGCTCTTTTGCTAAGTCTAGTTCCTTTTGATAACTCTCTTTTGAAACAGGTAGTTCACACGGTGCTAAACATTTGTTTATCTGATGGTACAAACATATCTTTTTACTTTTGAGTGAACCTTTTTTTTGAACAAGTTTACAAAGCTCATAGATGGAGTCTAAAATATCTCTAGCCCCAACAGAGTAGGGTCCATAGTAGGTGATGCCCTTAGCATCCAACACTTTACGAGTTATCTCAAATCGTGGGTAAGGTTGTGCATAATCTATGTAGATATAAGGGTAGGTTTTATCATCACGAAGTAAGATGTTGTACTTTGGATTTAGCTGTTTTATAAGTGAGTTTTCAAGTATAAGTGCATCGTGTTCTGAGTTTACCACTATGTAGTTCATAGTTACAGTCTGCTTTATCATCTTAGTAATACGAGTAGATAAAGTAGAGTTTGGTTTTAACTCAGGTGTAAAAGTGAAGTAACTCTTAACTCTGTTAGATAAGTTTTTAGCCTTACCTACATAGAGTAAATTTCCATCTTTATCAAAATACTGATAGATACCTGCTGATGGTGGTAGTTGTTGTATGGTTTCTTTTAGGGTCATAAAATCTTTAAAATCACTTTTTTATTATTGTACATTAACTATCTTAAAAGATTCACAAAAAATATTTTTTATTTACTTAACAAAATATTTTAGATATTATTCAAAAAAAATAAGGACATCTATGAAAT
>CAZSWW010000200.1:0-3206 GCA_964611265.1 uncultured Sulfurimonas sp.
ATATGTTAATGGGCAAAATATTATCGTAGATGATGGATTTATACTATAAAGAATTAGTCAATTTGAACGATATTGGAGATACAAAAAAATAAGGTTATAAGTTATGGCAAATTTTTATAAAAAAAATTTAGAAGCATTAATACAAATAAATCCAATGTTGGGTACTGAGTTATTTTCTATTTCAGAAAATAAAAGATTTGAAGTTTTTCAAGGTAAAGATAATTTAGATATAAATATACTTGATACAAAAAATAGTGAATTTATTTATGAGAAACCGTTAAAAGAATTAGAAAATATATTGGAAGAAGTAAATGATAAGTATGCTCGTTATCCAATTTTATTTTTTTATGGTGTTGGTAATGGGCTTTTTATAAAAGGTTTATTACAAAATGAATCTCTTAAGCATATTGTTATTACTGAACCAAATATAGAATTATTATATATAGCATTAAATTTTATAGATATAGCAGATGATATTTTAAATAAAAGAGTTATTTTAAATATTTCAAAAAATATAAATTTTCCAGAAGTTGCTAAAATAGTTTATTTTAAAGATATAAAACCTTATGTAAAAATTTATAATCTTAATATAACTTCATCTTATTATGAACGATTGTATTCTGAAAATATTCAAGAGATAAATTCAGTTTTTTTAAGAGCTTTTAGACATATGGTAATTGGTCATGGTAATGATACTATAGACTCATTAATTGGTATTGAACACTATATGAAGCATATCCCTCTAATGTTAAAAAATTATAAAACTAAAGATTTATTTAAAAAGAAAAATAGTGATTTAGCTGTAATTGTATCTACTGGACCATCTTTAGATAAGCAACTAGCTTTACTTAAAGAGTATGCTCCATATATAACTATTATATGTATAGATGCTTCTTTATCTGTTTTAAGAAAACATAATATAAAACCAGATATTGTTATATCTATAGAACGAGTTGCTAAAACATCATTATTTTTTGAAAATATGGATGATGAGCAAACAAAAGATACATATTTTGTTGTATCAACTCTAACCCATCCTGATACAGTTAGGAATCTTGAAGGTAAAAAATTACTTCTTTCTATGAGAGGATTGGCTTATATGCGTTATTATAAGCTAGATGATTTTGGATATCTTGGGGCTGGGATGAGTGCAGCAAATATGGGATATGAGCTTGCTCTTTCTATGAATTATGATCATATTGCATTAATAGGTCAAGATTTGGCTTTTTCTGAAGATGGTAAAGCAAGTCACTCTAAGGGACATATTTTTAATGCAGATGAGATTAAGATACAAGATTCTGATCTATATACTCCTAAGTATGGTGGTAAAGGGGAGATAAGAACTACTTTAGTTTGGGATATGTTTAGGAACTTTTTTGAACATGATATAGCTGAAGCAAATATATATAAAGTAAATACATATAATTCTACAGAGGGTGGAGCTAGAATAGAGGGTTCTATAGAAAAACCATTTAAAGATGTATTAGAAGATGTTGTAGATAAAACAAAAGAAAAAGAGAAAATTAAATTAAGAAGAGTAAGAAAAGATTTATATAAAAAACTTATCTCTAAAGCCATTGAAAAAACACAATATATGTATGATTATGGTATAAATCTTAAAAAAGATGTTGAAGAGTTATTTTTAAAAGTTGCAAAAGAATATGAAAGAATTAAAGAATTAAAAAGAGAAGAGGTTGATTATGATAAACTTTTAGAATTTATAGATGAAATTGATGTTATAAAAGAGGAAGTTGAAACTCTTGATTTTGCAAAAATGTACACAGATACAGTTCAATCTTATATTTATCACCAAGAATTAGAATTAGCAAAACTTATGGTTGAAAATTCTAAAACTGATGATGAAAAAAAAGATAAGTTAATTAATTGGATAAAAGTTCATCAATATTGGCTATTTTCATTGGCAGGTGGTATAGAAGCTCAACTTGTAACTATGGAAAAAGGTGATGAGAATAAAATATTAATTAAAAATAGAAGAGAATTAGAAGATAATGTAAAGTCTTAAATTAAGACTTTACAAATCTCTTTGTCTATCTAACCAAACCATAAGACCTTTTTGAGCATGAAGTCTATTTTCAGCTTCATTGAAAACTATCTTTGAGTGTTTCTCAAACAACTCTTCACTAACTTCTAAACCTCTATAAGCTGGTAAGCAGTGTAAAAACTTAGCTTCATCTTTAGCTAGACTCATCATAGCATCATCTACCATAAAGCCATTAAAGATTTTAATTCTTTCCTCTTTCTCATCCTCTTGCCCCATTGATGTCCAAGTATCTGTTGTAACTACTGTTGCATCTTTTACAGCAACTTTTGGGTCATTCATAGTTTTTATAACTGCTCCACTTTCTTTTGCTATCTCTAAAGATTCAGCTAAAACAGTTGCATCTACTTCATAACCTTTTGGAGTAGCTATTCTTAACTCAAACCCTAGTTTTGCACAAAGCATCATCCAAGAATGGGTCATATTGTTACCATCTCCAACATAAGCCACTACCAAATCATCAGCAGAGTTATGCTCAAGTAGTGTCATATAATCAGCTAAAAGTTGCACAGGATGGTAAGTATCAGTTAGACCATTTATAACAGGAACTTTAGAATAAGATGCAAACTCCTCTATCATAGAGTGCTCAAAAGTTCTTATCATAACCATATCACACATACTACTGATAACTCTTGCTGTATCTTTTATAGGCTCACCACGACCAAGATGTATATCACGGTTACTTAAAAAAAGTGCATGACCACCAAGTTGTGTCATACCAGTTTCAAAACTAACTCTAGTTCTAGTTGAGCTTTTTTCAAAAATCATAGCTAATGTTTGGTTCTCAAGTTCTTTGTTATAAACTTTATTTTTAAGGTTCTTTTTTATAGTTAAACCTATATCGATAATCTCTAAAATTTCCTCTTTTGTAAAGTCTTTTAGTGTTAAAAAATGTCTCAAGTTATTTCCTTGTTTATGTGTTATAATTTTGATAATGAAAAATAAAAGGAGTTATGATTTAAGATGATGTAGTGGGAGGGTGCGACAACACCCTATTGAACCACAAAACTAACAAAAAGGAGTTTCAATGAAAAGGGTCATTGAAATTCTTAAGATAATTGTAGCAATTATTAATCTAATTGTCAATATCCCACAAACCTTTATTTAGTCGCATCATCTTAAATGATAGCTTTTATTTTTTTAGTAA
>CAZSWW010000201.1:0-3203 GCA_964611265.1 uncultured Sulfurimonas sp.
TATTAGAAAAATTGGTTAAATAATTTTATAAAATAAATGCTAATAAGATAAAAATAAGTGCAAAAATAACACCACCAAGTATACTAAGAATAAGTTTTAATTTTGAATCATCCATGGTATAATTATATCATGTTTTATAATTATATTTTTTTACTTTTTATATCTATCGTTTTAAATGCAAAAGAGCCTACTATGGTGATTTTAAAAAATGTGTATTCAAATGATATACAACAATTTACATATAAAAACTATACCTTCACCTGCCGTCCTTATGGTATAGTAAGTCTTGAAGAGATATATAAAAATCCTGATATCTCAAATATATGTAAAAAAAAAGTTGAAGAGTTTTATATTAAAAATCCAATGCTAAAACATTTTTCAGCAGGTATTTTAAAGATATTTCAAATGTATCATATAGATGTGAAAGATAAAAAGTGTATTATCTATGCAAAAGGTATGAAAACATTATCAGAGTTATTGATTGAAAAGGGACTAGCTGTTAAATATCCATATTTAAAAGATGAAATTTTTAAGTACAAATTTGATACAGCTCAAAAAGGAGCTTTATATCATAAACGAGGTCTATTTAAAGACCCAGTTTTAAAAAACTGTATGATATTTTATAAGGTAAATTAATTTTGTCTATTTGTCATATATATCCAAAATTCTTTATGTGAATATCCCCTATTTAAAAAGTAAATTTGTAAAATAGCTACTCTATAAAGAGTTATTAGCATTTTTGCAAATGGTACTAAAAGGCTTATACTTACTAAAAAAGATTGTTCCTTATCACCTTTAGATGTAATCATATCTTGCATACCTATATTTTTTGTAAGATATACACCAAACATAATTGAAAAAACAAAATTTAAAATAAGTCCAAAAATAACATAAGCTATAAATTCTTGTTCATACATTCCTACAATCATTAAAACACTACCTTTTTGTAATTGAGTTTACTTGAATTTTATCTAAATGTAACTTTGAATCCTCTTTTTTGTAAAAAAAGTCCCAAATGGTATAAGTGAAGCTACAAAAAAAGTTATATTTTCTTTAAAGTCCCATTTAACCTCTTGCCAAGATAGAACAAGTAAAACTACAAAAGCCATAAATAAAACACCATGTAGCATCCCAGCTATCTTAACAGCTATAGCAAAACCTAGTAAGTATTTTAACGGCATAGCTATAAAAAGTAGAATAAGGTATGAATAACCTTCTAGTGTATTTACAAGTGAAAATTTTTTTACTGTATTTGTCATCTATTGTTCCTTTTTGAATAATGGTTGTAATTATAGTGATTAAATGGTAACAAATAAATTAGTTTTAAAAATATACAATCAACTTAAAATTTTTTTTAAACTTCTTTGTACTATAATGCAACCAAATCATGAAAATAAAGGTAGATTTATGGAAACTAACCTCATAATGGAGGGCTTTAAATTTATGGCTCTAGGAATGGGAACTGTTTTTATGTTTCTTGTCATTTTAATATTCGCAATGAATATAATGTCTAAGATAGTACATAAATATTTTCCAGAACCACAGGTTGATGTAAATGCATCTATGGGAACACAACAAGATAACAAAAATGTAATTGCAGCTATTACAGCAGCAGTTATTCATCATAGACAAGGTTAAGGATTAATATGGCTAAAAAATTTATAGATGTAATGGATACAACTTTTAGAGATGGTTTCCAGTCAGTTTTTGGTGGTCGTGTACTGATGGGTGATTTTTTTCCAGCAGTAGAGGCAGCTAAAAAAGCAGGGATAAATCACTTTGAATTTGGTGGTGGAGCAAGATTTCAATCATTATACTTTTACCTAAGAGAAGATGCTTTTGAGATGATGGATAAGTTCCGTGAGATAGTAGGACCAGATGCAAATCTTCAAACACTTGCTCGTGGTGTAAATACAGTTATGCTTGACACTGGTTCTAAAGAATTAATCGACCTTCATGCAAAACTTTTCAAAAAACATGGAACTACAACTATTCGTAACTTCGATGCTTTAAATGATATTGAAAACTTAAAATATTCTGGTGAAAGAATCTCTCACTATGGTTTAAAACATGAAGTTGTTGTAACTATGATGGATTTACCACCAGGATGTGTTGGCGCTCATAGTGTTGATTTTTACGAAAAAACTCTTCGTGATATTTTAGATAGTGGTATCCCTTACGATAGTATCTGTTTTAAAGATGCATCTGGAACTTCTAACCCACAAAAAGTTTATGAAACTATTAAGATGGCTCGTGGTTTAGTTGGTGAAGATACACATTTAAGACTACATACTCATGAAACTGCTGGTGTTTCTGTTTCTGCTTATATGGCAGCTCTTGAAGCTGGTATAGATGGTATAGATATGGCTGCTTCACCTGTAAGTGGTGGTACTTCTCAACCAGATATTTTAACTATGCTTCATGCTACTAAGGGTATGGATTATGATCTTGGTGGTTTAGAAATTGGTGATATTTTAACTTATGAGAAAGAGTTACAAAACTGTTTAAGTGACTATTTTATGCCACCTGAAGCTACTATGGTTTCTCCAGTTATCCCATTTTCTCCAATGCCAGGTGGTGCATTGACTGCAAATACTCAGATGATGAGAGATAATGATATCTTAGATAAATTCCCTGAAGTTATTGCAGCTATGCAAGAGGTAGTTGAAAAAGGTGGTTATGGTACATCTGTAACTCCAGTTTCTCAATTTTACTTCCAACAAGCACTTAACAATGTTATGCAAGGGCCATGGAAAGCTATCGCTCCTGGTTATGGAAAAATGGTTCTTGGTTATTTTGGTAAAACTCCAGTTGCACCAGATCCAGAGATTGTAAAAATTGCATCTGAGAAATTAAATCTTGAGCCAACAACTGAAAAAGCACTAGATTTAGCAAATGCAGATGAAACAAAATCACTTCAACATGCTATAGATAAACTAAAAGCTGAAGATTTAGAGATAACTGAAGAAAATATCTTTATTGCAGCTGCATGTCAAGAAAAAGGTATCGCTTTCCTTAAAGGTGAGGGCGAATTAAATGTTAGAAAAATATCAGAAATGAAAAACGATTGTGAAGGAAGTTCAAATATGGGTAGCGGAAATTATACAGTAGTAGTAAATGGTGAAAAGTTTAGTGTTCAAGTTGCAGAGGGTGATGCAGATATTCAAGTTACAGCAGTAAATGGAGAAAGTTCAGCTCCAGCT
>CAZSWW010000202.1:0-3199 GCA_964611265.1 uncultured Sulfurimonas sp.
TTCACTTGTTACAATTACATTTATAACTTTACTACCAAATACTACTAAAAAAGTGGGGTAAAAAGAGGGGTAAATTTTACAAGCATTATAGGAGCTAAAAATGGCTAAATTAATTAAGACTAAATTCCCTGGTATCTACTATAAAGAAGACACTACAACGAAAGTAAAAACCTATATAGCAAGGATAAAAATTGTTGGAATCATAGATACTGAACAGATAGTAGGCTATTCAAATGATTCCATTAAAACAAACCCTACTATAGCTTATCAAAAACGAACAGAACTGATAAATAAGCTTAAAAATGGTGAATCTATACGATCAGAAGATAACCCATCACTAGAAAGCTACTTTAATATCTATATGCAAAAAAAAGAGAATGGTCTATCACTTACAGTAAATAAGATTAAAATATATAGATCTTTTTTTAAAAACCACATTTCAACAAATTTAAAAAATAAGCATATCAAACAAATTACAAAAGATGATTTTCAAAAAGTTATAGATACAATGGTTAGAAATGGGAATAAGCCAAGTTTTATAGAAACAGTAAAAACTTGCTTTTCCCCTATATTTAATGAACTTGTAGATAAGGGATTAATTAAAAAAAATATTATCAAAGGTCTTAAATTTCCTAAATATGATTCAAATAGATATTTTACATTACCAGATAATCAAGTAAAAGAGTTAGCAAAAGAGATTATGAACCTAGCAGATAATCAATATAGAGTTATGTTTATGTTTTTATTGAGGGGTAGAAGAGCAGGGGAAGTGTTAAGCCTTAAATGGTCTAACATTGATTTTGAGAAAAAAAGGTATATGATAAAAGATAGTCAATCAAAGATTAGAAAAACATTAGTTTTTTTACTAGATGATGAACTAATAGAACATTTAAACTTTTTAGAGAAAAAAGAAAATAATGATTTAGTTTTTATATCACCAAAAACAAATAAAGCATTTGAGAGAGTTCCAACTAGGGTATGGAAGCGTATTAAAGAAAATACTAATATTAAAGATATGAAACTGCATGATTTTAGGCACCTACTAGGATTTACACTTATAAATAATGGTGTAGCAATAGAAAAAGTGTCAACAGCTTTAGGACATAAAGATATGCAAATGACACAAAGATATGCTAATAAAAAAGAACAGATGGCTAAAGAAGCCACTGATACTTTTTTAGATATTATAAAAAAATAGTATTATTATTTCGTTTGATTTTTTTTCGCAAAAAAATCTTTTATGGTAAAGCTTTTCTGATTTGGGTCTTGCATCTTATAAGCCATTATTTCTAACGGCTCTAAAATTGCCTCCATTGTCCCTTTTACATCTTTTTTAGAGTTTTGAGAACCGCTATCCATCTCTGCAAATAGATCCTTGATAGATTTGATAAAATAAAGCCACTTTCTAGCACTTGTTTCGTTTTTATGTGTTGTTCTGATTTTTTGAGCAAGTTCATTGTAAAGCCTATTGGCAGCTGCTGAAAAGAAGTCTTTTTTATCGCCAGCTGTGGCATTTGCAATATTCTCGAAGAAGTTTTTTATTATTCCCTCATCTTCACTCATAACATCCCATAGATAACCTCTTGCATCATAGGGCGAAAATAATATATCTCTTTTTCTTAGGAATACAGAAGCAAAATCTCCAGCTTTTACTTGATGGATAATTGCACGATTATAAAATTTTTGAGATAAAATACTAAAATATAACTCAGTTTTACCTGCTCCCATCTTACCAACCAGTAGCAACCCTTGAGTTAGAGATAGAGGGTTAAAATGGATTTGTGTATTTTCAGCATCTTTTCTCATGTAGCTAGGTATCTTAGAATCTGTTGCATACTCATCATCAAATCTAAAGTTATCTATATAAACTATGTTTTTATTATTTTTCTTAAATTTTGATTTTAAGTCATATACACTTGTCCATTTATAGCCTCTTTTTATATCTTTTGGATTGGCTAAACTTCCGTAGCTATTTTTATGAGCCGTCGGAAATCGTGCAAATACATAACCATCAGTTACTTTAAAGTTCAAAAAATACCACTGAATAAATAACACTACAGCTAATAATATTACTGCTTCTATCATCTCGTAATTCCTCCATCAAGTTGTTTCTCAAACTGCTTAAGAAGAGTTAAAAAAACTTGTATTAAAGGCTCTGGAATAGTTATCTGAGCCATACCATCAACGATATTTATATCTATATCTTTTGTAAATTTATCAAGAACAACCTCAAAAGGTTGCTCTTTTAATTCACTTTTGATGAAACTATTTTTTTGTTGAGTGTTGCTCTCTTCTTCAAGTTGCATATATATTTGTTTATCATTCATGCTATGCTCTTTCTTGCTGCTGAGAGTTGTCTTTTTCTCTCTCTTGTGTTGCACTTTGGGCTATTTTTATATCATCCATAGTTACTGTATTTGCTTTTTCTTGTGTGTGAAGCTGAGTAGCTAAGTTTTGCAGGTGGTCTGCGAATTTATGTAGCATCTGAGGGTCTAAATTGCCATCTTGCCCTACAAGTTTTTCAAAGGATTTCTCACTTGCTAAATCTTGTAATCTGCTTTTTAATTCCTCTTTAGGGTTTATCTCGATGGTAGTCTGTTTGCCCTTATTGGCTTGTGCTATCTCTTCGTTAGTCTTATCTACATTTCTAAATAAAACCTCTTTTGCATACTGGTCTTTGAATTTATATTCACCTTGTGATACCTCTTTAAATATTCCAGCTTGTTTAAGTTGCTCTGCATTTCTAAGAGATGCATCCACATATTTTTGAGTTACCTCTTTATCTGCTCCTTTACTTACTGCAAAGTTTTGCCATTTTTCTAACTGTGATTTAGATACACCACCAAATTTAACTGCACTTATATTCATAAAATCACGATTTTGTGCTTGTTGTTCACGGTTGATTTTTTGTAAATCTTTCCAAGTGTTGTTAAGTTCATTTTTTATTGGTTGCGAGTTAAAATCTACTGTTGCATTCCTTTCATAAACAACCTCTTTTACAGGCTCTTTTTGAACTTCTTTTGCTATCTCTTGAACCTCTTTTGCTCTTTCTTGTAGTGGTTCTTGAGTGTATAGATATTTATCTTCTATTTTTAGTTTTTCTTCATCATTTGCATTTAGATATGCTTTATTTTCTAAAAGAAAATCAATTTTATCGACTGCATTTATATCTTTTGTAAGAAGTTTAAAATCTTCAAGA
>CAZSWW010000203.1:0-3184 GCA_964611265.1 uncultured Sulfurimonas sp.
ACAAACCATAAGTCTATCTACTAAGATACGACCAACTTCAACTTTTCCATTTACAATCTCATCTATTCCGATACCTTTTAGTTTTCTTTTTTCCTCTTGTGATATAACTTTAGCTATAAGATGTATATCTTTTGTATGTTTTTTAACTGTTTTACATATAGCTACTTTTTTATCTATGTTATCGACTGTAACGATAACAGAAGCCGAATTTTCAGTATGTAAAGCTTCTATCATAGAGAGTTTTGACATATCGCCTAAGTAGGCTTCTTTATTTTTGTTAAGAGCTTCTTGTATATTTTTTGGGTTGTTATCTATGATAACATAAGGTGCATCAAAGTCATCAAGATGTGATGCAACGGCTCTTCCCATATCACTATATCCACATACTATGATATGACCTTTTCGAGATTTGAATTTGTTTATATCTAGTGTAGAAAAAGTTTCATCTTTTATAAAACGATTTACAAAACTGTTTATATGAGATATGAAAAATGGTGTAACCATCATAGAAAATATAACTATAAGTAAAAGTAGTGATTCTAACTCTTTATCTATAAGTCCACCAGCACTAGCAACTGCAAATATTACAAATGAAAACTCTCCCACTTGCGATATGGAAAGAGCAGTTTTTAGTGATGTAGAGTGACTAGATGTAACTTTTAAAACTATATAAGTTATAAAAGTTTTTAGAAATAGTACAAGTATAAAGATGCCAACGATAAGTGCTATATTATGGATAAAGTAAGCTATATCTATCTTCATACCAACCACTATAAAAAATGTACCTAAAAGTATATCTTTAAATGGTGCTATGTCGTACTCAACTTTATGATGGTACTTAGTTTCAGCTATAACCATACCAGCAACAAATGCACCCAAAGAATATGTAAAACCAAAGTAAGATGCTAAAACAGAAGCACTGATAACTATAAATAAAACACTTCCCATAAAAAGTTCATCTTCATCAGATGATGCAGAGAAATGTAAAAGCCAAGAAACAACAACTCTACCAACTACAAAAAGTATAGTTATAACAACTAAGGCACTTATAATAGTATCTCTTACTATGATAAAAACAGATTCATCACCTTGATTTGTTAAAAATCCTAGAAGAATTAAAAGTGGAATAACTGCTATATCTTGAAAGATTAAAATTCCTGTAGCTTTTTGACCATAAGGAGCATAAATCTCCTTTGATGATTTTAAGTAACTTAAAACTACAGCTGTTGAAGATAATGAAAAAGAAGTAGCGATGATAAGAGATGTGATAAAGTCTAATTTAAAACCGTAAAAACTTATGGCTAATATAGCCATAGCAGTAAGAGTAGCTTGCATAAAACCATTGCCAAATATCTCATTTTTCATCTTATACATTTTATTTAGTGATATTTCAAGCCCTATTGTAAACATTAAAAAAACTATACCAAATTCCCCTATATGTTCTAATGTATGGGAATCATTAAGGCTTTGCATATCAAGTGTATAGACTAAAATAGTACCAGTGAAGATATAACCTATAATTTGTGATACACCTATCTTTTTTAAAAATATATTTAAAACTGTTGAGATACCAAGTGCTATAACTATATATAAAAGTGCTGTGTCCATATTTATCCTAATTTTTTTGAATTATACTATAAACCTGAATTCGATAATAGAAATGCCCTATATTTTGGTATTTCTATTGTAGAACATAGGTTATAAGTATGAAATCCCACCTATTAAATCATCAGGAGTAAGTGAAAAATCTGCTCCTTTATAGTTCTTTGCAAGTTTTGTATGTGTAAGTGATGCTGTTATAGTTGCTTCTAATGAGTTATATCCTTGTGCTAATAATGCTCCTATAAGTCCACTTAGAACATCACCACTACCACCTTTTGCTAATTTTGATGAGCCGTGAGGGTTTATAAAAAATCTATCTTTTTGTCCTATTATTACATTTGCACCTTTTAAAAGTAGAGTTATATGTGGGTATATTTGGCAAAACATCTCTGCATATTTAAAACGGTTATTTTGTAACTCTTTTATAGTTATATCTGCTATATTTAGAGTTTTCAAAGCTATTATAAACTCTTTAGGATGTGGTGTTAGAACTACATCTTTTCTTTTTAGGATACTTTTTAATATAGGCATAGTAAATATATCAGCATCTGCTATAACTGGATAGTTGTTATCTAAAAATTTTTCTAACTCAGCATCTGAAAATTCATCTCCCAAACCCATACCAATAGCTAAAGCCGAAGTTGTAGTTGGTAATGTAGTAGAGTTCATAATGCTATGAGGTATTAAATCATTTTTAAACCCTACAAGTGTAACTAAACCAGCACCAAATCTTAAAGCAGAAGATGCACTTAAGATACTTGCACCACCTTTTTCACCATAAGCAATAGCCAAATGACCAAAACTACCTTTGTGTGTATCGTTAGCATCTCTATATGGAAGTTTTAAATCATCTATATCCAGTAGATTCCAATTCGTGTCAGTCTCATAAACTAAACGACTAACACCAAGATTTAAAACTTTTATATCTCCTACAAAATCTTTATGTGCATCTAAGAACATAGTTATTTTTAAAGCACCCATAGTCAGGGTTGTATCTGCATAAAATTTATACCCACTAGGTACATCACAAGCTATTTTATAAGCATCTATTGAGTTCATAGTTTTTATAAGATTTGATATATTTTCATCAAACTCCCCACTAAACCCAGTTCCAACTATGGCATCTACTAAAACAGTACATTTTGTTATCTCTTGACACTCTGCTATCCCTATAGCATCCACTCTTTGTTTTTGTAAAACAGCCATTTTTGATTTTGGTTGTTTTGCATAAAAGATGCTAACATCGTAATCAGCATATAAAAGTCTAGCTAAAGCTAAACCATCTGCACCATTGTTACCACTTCCAACAACAACTATAATTTTAGAGTTTTTGTCAAACTTATTTCTTATAAATTCAGCCATACCATTTGAAGCATGTTCCATTAAAATATCTTCACTTAGTTTAAATTTCTCGTAGCATCTTTTATCGAGTGAGCCAACCTCGTTAAATAGTTTTTGCATCTTGTTTGACCTTTTTTACTTTTTTTGGTTATAATTTTGCCAGCTGTAAGTAACTTTATTCAATTAATGGAGTGGCAAAGGTTGGGGAAGTCATGAGCCTCAACCTTTTTTTTTGCCCTCC
>CAZSWW010000204.1:0-3184 GCA_964611265.1 uncultured Sulfurimonas sp.
GCTTGAATAGCTGTAATAACAACAGTATTTACAATATCATCAACCAAACAACCACGACTTAAATCATTTATCGGTTTATTTAACCCTTGTAAAATTGGTCCTATGGCTATAGCATCGCTTGAACGCTGAACTGCTTTATAAGTGTTATTTCCAGTATTTAAATCAGGAAAAATTAACACATTAGCATCACCAGCTACAACTGAATTTGGTAGTTTTGTTTTAGCTACACTTTTATTTACTGCAGCATCGTACTGAATCGGACCCTCTACTAAAAGATTTGGCTTTTTTTGTTTTACTATGTTGGTAGCTTCTCTTACTTTTATAACATCTGCACCATCTCCACTTTCACCTGTTGAGTATGAAAGCATAGCAACTTTAGGTATTATAGAAAAACTTTTTGCAGTCCTAGCAGATGCTAGTGCTATATCTGCTAACTCTTCAGCTTTAGGGTCTTTGTTTACTGCACAATCTCCATAAACTAAAACTTTAGTTTTTAAACACATAAAAAATACAGAAGAAACAGTATTTACATCTTTTGTTGTTTTTATGATTTGAAGTGCTGGACGGATGGTGTCACTTGTTGAGTGAATCGCACCACTTACCATACCATCAGCATATCCAAGATAAACCATCATAGTTGCGAAATAATTTAGATGCCCCATAGCATCAGATGCTAACTCATAAGTCAAACCTTTATGTTTTCGCATCTCATAAAACTCATCTGTAAATCTTTTCAACAGTATTTTATCTTTGTTATCAACTATATGAGCATCACTTAGGTCTAGTCCAAGTCTCATATAGTTTTGTCTTATATCAGTTTCATCTCCTAAGAATATTATATCTGCTACACCACGGCGAAGTATTATCTCAGCTGCTCTTAAGATTCTATCATCACAACTCTCAGGTAAAACTATCCGTTTTTTATTTACTTTTGCCATCTCAAATAGTTTGTATTCAAACATTTGTGGAGTCATAACATCACTTTGATTTAGTGAGATGTTTTTCTCTATAGCTTCCACATCTACACTATCACTAAAAAGACCAAGTGCTAAGGCTATCTTTCTATCATCTCCAAGTCTTAAGCGAGAATGAATTTTAGAGATATTTCGTGCTGTTTTATAAGTATCTGTTGCAACACTAAACATAGGGATGCTAAAACTTGCAAGACCATCTAAAAGTTTTTTGATATTATGATGAGGAAGCATCTGAAATGGAAATACAATCCCAGATATACTAGGGTAATTTTTAGAATACAATGCACCAAATAGCCCTAAAATTATATCTGACCTATCAGCTGGAACTATAACTAAATCATCCTCTTCTAACTGCTCTAAGAAGTTATCTAATGTCAAAGCACCAACTTTTACTTTTCTAACTATCCTAGTTTTATCGTTATCACCTATAAAGATTTGATTTGCATCTAATCCATCTATAATATCTTCAATAGTAAGTAAATCTAACTCTTGAACCTCTTTTAAAAGATGTACATCTAGGTTATAATTATCTAGTTTATTTTTTAGCTTTATATATTTATGTTCATCTACTCTATTAACAAATGTTGCAAAGTGTATACAACCTTGTGAAGTTATATTTTCATTTTCGATTAAAATATCTTCATAAATCTCTTCAACTGTAGCATCTTTTGAATTTATAATGTTGATATAAGCACTTGAAAAGTTTTGGGCTATTTTTAGGTTTAAATCATACTCTATAGATGAAGTTAAAAAAGAGCGACGAATCCCCTCACATAAAACGAAATCATACTTTTTTTCTAACTTTTTAAATTTTGTAATAAGTTGGTTTATAAGTTCATTTTCACGATGAGAAGCTATCATAGTTTCTACATATTCTATATCAAAACCATAAGTATCTTCATACTTTATATCTAAGTTATACCTTTTAGTTATAAAATCAATATCACCATCTCTTTTTTTATGAGAGTAGATGATAGGTCTAAAAAATGCTACTTTTTCTAGGTTTCTCTTAAGTATCTCCATGATACCTTGAGAGATAAACAACGAACCAGCACCTTTTTCTTGTGCTGAAATATATAACGATTTAATCTTCATATTTTACCTTTTTACACATACCAACTTTAGCATAATCTACTAAATAATCTTTCATAATGGCATCATATTTATTTTTATCATATTTGCTAGATGTTATAAAATCAAAAACTCTTAAATGTCTTTCATCTTTTAATGTTGTTAGTATTGAGATTCCAGCATAAGTGATTAACTCATCCTTTTCAAAAACACCAAACATCTGATAATTCATATATCTCATATCATAAATGAGGTCTTCAAACTCTTTATATAATAGATTATTATGTAACTCTTTTACAATGTCATAAACTGTATATAACTCTTTTAAATTAATTTCTCTTATCTGCATACGGCATCTTATAGTAATTTAGTTATAGTTTTCTTATAGTGGATTTAAAATAATACTTAAGTAAGGATTTTGTTTATAATTAAGGTATAAAAACCTTAATTATAATTTTCTAATGTAAAAAGTGACGAGTGTTTGAGAAGTATAAAGCCATACCAAACTCGTTGGCTGCATCTATAATCTCTTCATCTCTTATGCTTCCACCTGGTTCTATAACACATTTTACACCAGCTTCAGCTGCTGCATCTATGCTATCACGGAATGGGAAAAATGCTTCTGAAGCTAAAACAGAACCAGTAACATCAAGTTCCATCTCTTCAGCTTTTTTTAAGGCACAACGAGCAGCATCAACACGACTTGTCATACCCATACCAACAGCTACCATAGCAGAGTTTTTAACATAAACTACACAATTTGACTTAGTAAGAGATGCTACTTTATATGCTATCTCCATATCTTTTTGCTCTTGTTCAGTTGCATTTCTACTTGTTTTTAACTCAGCTTTAGAAACCTCATCATCTTGAACTTTATCTGCATCTTGATAAACAAAACCACCATCAATATGCTTAAAGCTATGAGGGTCATTAGATAAAACTAATCTATCAGAACCCATCTCAAAAAGTTTGATTCTTTTTTTCTTAGCAAATACTTCTTGTGCTTCATCAGTGATACGACCAGCGATAACAACTTCTAAGAAAATCTCATTCATCTTCTCAGCTAAAGCTTTATCTACAGTACCATTAACAGCTACAACACCACCAAATGCAGAAACTGGGTCACATTTAAGTGCTTC
>CAZSWW010000205.1:0-3168 GCA_964611265.1 uncultured Sulfurimonas sp.
AAAATAGCTTCGGAATGTGCTATAGGTAAAAGAGAAAAAATGGCTATTTTTGGAGAAGATTTTGAAACAGATGATGGAACAGGTGTAAGAGACTATATCCATGTAGATGATTTAGCATCTGCACATATTAAAGCTTTGGATTATCTCGATGAAAATGGTAGTGATGTCTTTAACTTAGGCTATGGAAGAGGTTTTTCTGTAAAAGAGGTTATAAACACTATGAAAGATGTAACTAAAAAAGATTTTCAAGTAGATGTATCTCCAAGAAGAGCAGGAGATCCCGCTATGTTAATAGCAGATAACTCTAAATACAAAGCAAAATTTAGTAATGGTGATAAGCCTTTGTTTAGATACGAAGATATAGAGCTAATCTGCCAAAGTGCTTATGAGTGGGAAAATCATCTTTGATTTTCTGAACTCGTAAGCATAATAAAAAACAACATATATATAGTTAGAAAGATACTCAAATTTAAAAAATCAGAATTATCAATAAGGCTTAACCCTATAAGTGTAAACATCATCTGACTTAGTGCCAATATATATACTGTTTTTTTACCATTTTGAGTGTGTCTAAAGATTTGATGATGCAGGTGTGTTTTGTCTGCTGCAAATGGTGACTTTTTATTTTTTAGGCGATTTACCATAACAAATAGAGTGTCAAGTATAGGTATACCAGTAAGAAAAAACACAGAAGTAGGGCTAATATAATCAAGTAGTTTAATAGCAACCATAGCTATAACAAACCCAATAAATAAAGCACCATTATCACCTAAAAATATCTGAGCAGGGTGTAGATTGAAAAGTAAAAAAACAGAGATACCAATAGCCAATATAGATGATAAGTACAAGATAGTAGTATCGTTGTGGATGAAACCTAGATAGATAAACCCAATTAGTATAACCAAAGAGACACTTCCAGCCAATCCATCTAATCCATCTATAAGGTTAAGAGCATTAGTAAACCCAACTACAGCAAATATGGTAAAAGGTATACTCAAAATACCAAGAGATGTAGTAGTGGAAAAATAAGTACCCAAAGAGTTTATAGTATAACCATCAAGTATGATTAAAATACTAGAAACAATAATAACTGCAAATTTAGGATATGGAGTAAGTTCTAAAAGGTCATCAAAAAAACCAACAATAAATATAAGAAGTATAGCCAACATACTTAGATAGTGTTCAAGTAAAAATGATGGGTATATAAAGGTACTTAAACAAAGGATGCTAAAAATCGCTATCCCACCAACTTTTGGAGTGGCTAATTTATGTGAGCTTCTATCGTTTGGTATATCAAGTAAGATATTTTTAGAGCGAGAGAACTTTATGAGACCTTTTATTAAAAATATCTCTATTAGAGACAAAGTTATTATAATTGCAAGAGAGTTTATCATTTGCATATTCCTTGTGCTTTGTATTAATTAAAAATTAACAATTCTTAATATCTTATCTTCTTTTTGATTAAGATATTCTAAACTGTTAAACCTTTGACTGTATAGTTATCTTAGTAGCTTCAAAAAGTTCCATAGCTTTTTTAACCATAGGTTCATCTTTTATGTTATCTGAATCTATCTCTTTAGCACTCTCATCCGTTTGTGAACATCGAGTGACACATGAAGCACTTCCACCTATCTCTACATCTTCAACCATAGAATATGAGTTGTCTGATTTTACTTGTTCTAAAATTTTAGAACAAGCCACACCTTTGATTTTGGTGTTAAATCCATAAATCTCTCTTACGAGTTGCTTTATAGCAGAGTAACCATGTTTTAGTGTTTTCTTACCATCATCATTTGCACAACTTTCCCAAGTTAATATATCGTTGTTATACGATATAAAAGTTACACTATTTTCAAAAATTTCACCTAGTTTTGCATTTCTATCTTTTATCTTACTTACTAAGTTTGTAAACAATGTACTACCATCAGTTTGAATCTTTTTTATAGCCTCTTTTACTATAGGTTTAGGTTTTATCTCTTCACTTTTTAACTCAACTTTTTTTTCTATATGTATCTCTTTTTGAAGAGATTCTATCATCTGGTCGACCTCTTTTATCTTAAGTGCTTCGACCATTTTAAAAAAGATAAGTGAAAGGACAAAAGAACCATCAGCATTGATGCTAAAGAGAGTCTTTGAATCACTAAGTATCCTAAAAAATCTCTCTATGATAAGTGTAGAAAACATTGCATCTTGGTTATAAAGTTTCTCTTTTAAAAATGCTATCAACTCATCTACAACCATCTCTGGTTCATAGTCTTCTAAGATTTTTGTATACTCTACAAGTTTTTCATAATCTTTGTTAAACACAGCATTAAAAAGTTCAACTATAAAGTTTGGGTCAACTAAGCCTAGCATATCTGTTACTGTTTCTACATCTACAAAGTTTTTAGAGTAGATTATAGCTTGGTCTAGTAGTGTAAGAGTGTCTCTTAGACTACCTTTTCCACTTCTTGCTAAGATGCCAAGTGCATTTGGTTCAAAGTCTATGTTCTCCTTATGAAGTATGTTTGTTAGATGGTCTACTATCTTGGTAGTAGCTATACTTTTAAACCTAAAATGTTGAGTACGACTGATGATAGTAGCTGGAAGTTTAAGTGGGTCAGTAGTAGCTAAGATAAACTTTACATAACTAGGTGGCTCTTCAAGAGTTTTTAAAAGAGCATTAAAAGCTTCTTTTGTAAGCATATGGACTTCATCTATGATAAATATCTTATATCTTGCTATAGATGGTTTATACTTAGTTTGTTCTATAAGATGCCTTATGTCATCTATCTTTCTTGAACTAGCTGCATCCATCTCTATTATGTCAATATGTCGGTTTTCTATAGCCATAATACAGTGTTCACAAACACCACATGGTTCATGAGTTACACCCTTTTCACATATAAGTGCTTTAGCAAATATACGAGCAGTTGAGGTCTTTCCACTCCCTCTAAGCCCAGAAAAAAGGTAAGCATGTGAGAGTCTGTTAGAATCAAGTGCCAATGATAAAGTTTGAGCAATACTCTCCTGACCTATAAGTTCAGTAAAGTTCTTTGGTCTATATTTTCTAGCTAATACTTCAGAAGATGCTTTCAAGTTTATCACTCCATATTTTTAATGGTAGTTTATCATTTATATAGTTAAGTTGGATTGAATTTCTAAAAAAAGATAATTTTCAAAAAGTAA
>CAZSWW010000206.1:0-3165 GCA_964611265.1 uncultured Sulfurimonas sp.
CAGTTTTAAAACTTATGGGCTTAGAGATTCCAAAAGAGATGGATCATAGTTTAATTTAATATAAGGAGAATAATTTGAAATTTAGTGGTAAAAATGTTTTAGTAACAGGCTCTAGTCGTGGTATAGGTGCTGAGATAGCAAAAACTTTAGCTGGTTTTGGTTTAAAAGTTTGGATAAACTATAGAAGTGGTGCAAAAGAAGCAGATGCTATAAAAGATAATATAGAAGCAAACGGTGGAAGTGCAGCAGTTATAGGATTTGATGTTAGTGATGAAAAAGCTTTTATAGATGCATTAAAGACTATAAAAGATTGTGATGGTGAACTTAGTTACCTTGTAAACAATGCAGGAATTACAAACGATAAACTAGCACTTCGTATGAAAACTGATGATTTTATGAGTGTTATAAATGCAAACTTAACTTCTTGTTTTATAGGTTGTCGTGAAGCTATGAAGATGATGAGAAAACAAAAATTTGGCTCAGTTGTAAATATAGCATCTATAGTTGGTGAAACTGGTAATGCAGGTCAAACTAACTACTCGGCTAGTAAAGGTGGAGTTATTGCAATGACAAAAAGTTTTGCTATTGAATCTGCTACAAGTGGTATTCGTTACAATGCAATAACACCTGGTTTTATAGCAACAGATATGACTGATGAACTAAATGATGAAGTAAAAGAGAGTTTTACTTCAAAAATCCCTATGAAAAGATTTGGTAACCCTAGTGAAGTTGCAGAAGCAACAGCATTTTTACTTTCAGACCATTCTAGTTATATAACAGGCGAAACACTTAAAGTAAATGGTGGGATGAATATGGCATAGAATTTTATTCATTTAAGAATAATATGATATAATTTTGAGAATTTTAAAATAAAACAGGAGCTATTATGGCACTATTAGATGATATTAAAGAAGTTGTAGTTGAACAATTAAGCGTTAACGCTGATGAAGTTAAAGAAGATGCAAAGTTTGTTGAAGATTTAGGTGCAGATAGCCTTGATGTTGTTGAACTAGTAATGGCTCTTGAAGAGAAATTTGATATTGAAATCCCTGATGATGAAGCAGAGAAGATTCAAACTGTTAAAGATGTAGTTGATTACATCGAAAGCAAGTAGTCAAAATATTTTTAGAGTTGAGTAGCTTTTGCTACTCAATTTTATAAAATATTTTTATATTGGAGATGTGTATGAGAAGAATAGTAGTTACTGGTATTGGTATGATAAATTCAGTTGGAAATGACAAAGAAAGTGCATTTAAAGCTATTTGTGATGGTGAATGTGGAATCGATACAATTACACTTTTTAATGCTGAAAACTATAGTGTACAAATTGCTGGTGAAGTAAAAGATTTTGATCCATCAACTGTTATGCCTCAAAAAGAGGTTAAAAAAGCAGATAGATTTATCCATCTTGGTTTAAAAGCTGCAAAAGAAGCTATGGAAGATGCTAACTTTTCTGATGATATAGATAAAACTAGATTTGGTATAAGTGCTGGGTCTGGTATAGGTGGTTTACCATCTATTGAAAAAAACTCTGTTATCCTTGAAAACCGTGGTCCTCGTAGAATATCTCCATTTTTTATACCTGGAGCACTTGTAAATATGCTTGGTGGTTTTGTGTCTATTGAGCATGGAACAAAAGGTCCAAACCTTTCAAGTGTTACAGCTTGTGCTGCTGGAACTCATGCTATAAGTGAAGCTTGTAAAACTATCATGTGTAATGGAGCAGATAGAATGTTAGTAGTTGCTGCTGAATGTGCTATAACTGGTGTTGGTGTTGGTGGTTTTGCTGCTATGAAAGCACTTTCAACTAGAAATGATGAACCTAAAAAAGCTTCTCGTCCATTTGATGCTAATCGTGATGGTTTTATCATGGGTGAAGGTGCAGCTTCATTGGTTCTTGAAGAATATGAAAGTGCTATAGCCCGTGGTGCAAATATCTATGGTGAGATTATTGGTTTTGGTGAAAGTGGTGATGCAAATCATATCACAACTCCATCACTAGATGGTCCTGCTCGTGCTATGAAGGCTGCTTATAAGATGGCAGGTGAACCTAAACTTGACTATGTAAATGCTCATGGAACTTCAACTCCTATCAACGATAAAAATGAAACATCAGCTTTAAAAGAATTACTTGGTGGTAAAGAAAATTGTCCACCGATGAGTTCTATAAAAGGTCAAATCGGTCACTGTCTTGGTGCTGCTGGTGGTATAGAAGCTGTAACTTGTCTTATGGCTATGAGAGATGGGATTATCCCGCCAACTATTAACTACGAAACACCAGATGAAAACTGTGATTTAGACTATGTAACAACTGGTGCTAGAAAAGCAGAACTAAATATTGTTATGAGTAACTCTTTTGGTTTTGGTGGAACAAATGGTGTTCTAATTTTCAAAAAAATATAATCTTTTAAGGATCTGACTTGGCTACATATTTAGACTTTGAACAAAAAATAAGACAAATACAAGAGAGTATTATTTCTGCAAAAGTTCGTCATGATGACTTGGAAATGAAATATTTAGAAGAAAAGCTTGATAAAGAAGTATCTAAAGTATATGGTAATCTAACAGACTTTCAAAAACTTCAACTTGCTCGTCATATAGACAGACCGTATGCACTTGATTATATAAATATAATTATGAGAGATAAGTATGAGATTCATGGAGATAGACATTTTCGTGATGATGCAGCTATAGTTTGTTACCTCGGTTATATTGGTGATGAAAAAGTTATGGTTATTGGTGAGCAAAAAGGTCGTGGTACTAAAAACAAAATAAGAAGAAATTTTGGTATGCCACATCCTGAAGGTTACAGAAAAGCTCTTCGTGCAGCTAAAATGGCTGAAAAATTTGGAATCCCTGTTCTTATGCTTATAGACACTCCGGGTGCATACCCAGGTCTTGGTGCAGAAGAGAGAAATCAAAGTGAAGCGATAGCAAGAAACTTACTAGAACTTTCTGAATTAAATACTCAAACTATCTCTATTGTTATTGGTGAGGGTGGTTCTGGTGGTGCTTTAGCTATCGGTGTTGCTGATAGATTTGCAATGATGAGATACTCTGTATTTAGTGTTATATCTCCTGAGGGTTGTTCAGCTATTTTATGGAATGACCCTAAAAAAGCTGAAGATGCTACAAATGCTATGAAAATCACAAGTGGTGATTTAA
>CAZSWW010000207.1:0-3149 GCA_964611265.1 uncultured Sulfurimonas sp.
GTTTTGTAATCAATTAGTTTTCCTATTATTTTATATATTAAAAACACTCACTAAATTCTTCAAAAGTTTTCTTTTGAACAACCTCAATTTTAGTAGTTTTGTACTTTATTTGCTCCCAAAGTGCTTTAAAATCTTCACTAAGATAAACCTCTTTGTTTAAAGTGATAAGCTTTTTATCATCAGCATCTTTTACATTGAGATTACCTGCTATTTTAGTGATAACTGAAGTTATATCTGCTTTTAGTGCCTCATACTCCACCAAATTTGATTCCCTCTTCATCTTCTATCTCTTTTTGTAAGGCTCGTGCAAAATCTTCATAGCTTTCATTTGCCATTACTGTTAAAGTATTGACATCAAACCCTCTAACTCTAAGTCCATCTTGATCTACACAAAGTCTAAGCCCACGACCTATCTCTTGTCTTTTTTTCATAACTGACGAAGTTTCATTTAGAGTACAGATTTGAAATACATTTGGATTATCCCAACCCTCTTTTAAAGCACTATGGGAAAATATAAACCTCAAAGGTTCATCAAAACTAAGTAATCGCTCTTTATTTTTCATAATCTTATCAAAAGCACTCTCATCATCTTTATTTTTACCTGTACTATGAAATAAATTATCAGTCATTTTAGCTACTGAAAAGTTACTTTGACAAATCTCTTGCCCTTCAAATATATCTACTATAGAGCTAATGGCTCTATCTTGATACTCTAGGTTGTTTTCAAATTGTATTTTCATCTAGTCCTCAATCTATATGTTTAAATTTTTTCATTTTTTTGACATATTATAAAAATATGTTAGTTTTTTTATAGTTTTTTAACATATTATTTATATATGTGTCATTTTATCCCATGTTTTAACATATTGAATAACTCAATATTTATATAAAAAACATTTCTTCCAAGTTTTATACTTTTCATTAGATCTATATTCTCTAACTCTTTTAAGTAAGATGAAGCTGTTTGTCTTGTCTTAACTATTTTTTTATCTGTCAAAAATTCTATCTTTGTATAAGGATGTACAAAAAGTATCTCTACTAAATCTTTACTATATATCTTTGGTAATTTTTCTTGTATCTTTTTAGCTGTTGTTTCCATAAGCTCATTTATATTATGTATCATTTTTATAGTTTCTTGTGAAGTTTGTTCAACTCCATCAAGCATAAAGAGTATCCACTCTTCCCAAGCATCTTTAACTCTAGCTTCTTGTAGAAGTCTATAATAATCAGCTTTATGTTGAATAATATAACGACTAAGATAAAGTATAGGTAATTCTAAAAGTTCATTTAATACCAAATAGAGTATATTTATAATCCTTCCAGTTCTACCATTTCCATCATAAAAAGGGTGTATAGACTCAAACTGATGATGAATAATCGCCATCTTTATAAGTGGATCAACATCATCTTGTGTATTGATATACTTTTCAAGGTTTGCTAAAAGTTCTCTTATCTCATCTTCACTTTGAGGTGGAGTAAATACAACTTCCCCTGTTGTTTCATTTTTTAAAACTGTTCCAGCTTGTTTTCTTACCCCTGAATTGTTATTTTCTAAGATAGCTTGAATTTTTACTATATCTCTAACAAGTAGCAAATTATGCTCTTTTACAAGATAAAAACCCTCTTTTAGGGCATCTGCATAAGAGTTTACCTCTTTTGTAGCTTGAGAGATGTTGGAAGTATCAACAGTTGCTTTATAAAGTTCATCATGAGTTGTAATGATATTTTCTATCTCACTACTATCTTTTGCTTCTTGCAATACTAAAGAGTTTATGATGATATTTTGGTTTGGTATAGTCTTTGCCATACCGTTTAGATTTGCTAAAGCACGGTTTGCAGATATAGCTTTTTTTAGGATTTGTTTTGTTTCTATGTCTGTAGTTAAGGGGAGTTTTTGAATTTTCATTATTGCTTACTTTCTTCTAAAAACTTTAGATATATATCTTCAAGTTTTACCATATCATTATCAAAAGAAACTATCTCTAAATCATATTTTTTTGAAGTTATAAAATGTATATAATCAATAGCTTCACATTTTCCAAAATTCAACCCTTTACTTTTACAAAATCTTGCAAATTTTATACTCTTATCATATATATCTTGTGTAATATCAAGCTTTTCAAAACTCTCAAGAGTTTCTTTTGTATCATTATAAAGTTTTATTCTCTTTTGGGGTATAGCTCTTAAAGATTCCATATAAACTAATCTATTTATATAAAATTCACTATTTTCATCAGATGCTAATTCAGTAATTTTTTTAATAGCATCATTATCTTTACTTACTAATCTACTTATTACATTTATATCGAAAAAGTATTTCATTACTCTTCCTCATTTAATGATTTTGTAAGATTTAAAAGTAATTTTCTTGCTTTTTGTTGCTGTTTTGGATTATCTATTTTTTCTTGATTTAAATCAACACCAAAAAACTCTTTTACAATATCACTCAAAAAATAATTATCAATATTTTTAATTTTTTTTGTCTTTACTATCTTATCTTCATTGTAAAGCTCATAAGCTTCACCATCTTTAAGACCAGCTAAAACTAAAGGGGAATGAGTAGTTATATAAAAGGTAGTATTTGGAAAAAACTCTTTTAGTATCCCTATGATTTTTGTTTGCCAACTTATATGTAAATGAGGTTCTATCTCATCTATAAAAACTATACCATCTACTTGACTTAAATCACTCAAGTTACTCCAACCACCATAACCTGCTACAATCTCTTGAAATATTTTAATGATAGATACAAAACCAGTTGAGAGTTTATCAAGAGGGATATCATCTATGAGTAATTGCCCCTCATGATAAAGCATAGATAAAGAGTTACTACCATCTTCATTAGGAGTTACTAATTTCATAGATGGCTCTAATCTTTCAATAAGTTTTAAAACCGTTACAACTTCATTAGATTTATTTTGATCTGCTATAACAAAATTTGGATTTACTATAAGTCTTGATACAAACCAGTTCGCTATCTCTTCATGTTCTAATCCTGTACCATTTATATAACTCATAGTTCTTTTAATACTCTCAACAAATCTACCCTGTGAATTTGCTAAAATTTTAATATTATCAGGGTCAATATTTTTTGTAAAACCTCTATTTTTTGCACCTATAAATACTATGGGTTTATCACAAATAAAATC
>CAZSWW010000208.1:0-3129 GCA_964611265.1 uncultured Sulfurimonas sp.
AAATTTATATCCAAGCTTTTTGATACTAACAATCTTTTCCTTTCCTATAAGTTTTCTAAGATTTTTTATATATGTTCTTAGTGAACTCTCACTAGGTGTTTCCTCATAAGTCCAAAGGGCATCATATATCATCTCATGTGATACTGCTTCATTACTGTGTTGTAAAAAAAGTTTTAAAAGTAGGGATTCTTTAGTGCTTAGATGTATCTCTTGATGGGAGATATATAGCATATTTGATTCTGTGTCGTACTCTATGTTTTCATCTATCTTTAGTTTAGAACTATTTTCATGGAAAAAATTTCTTTTTAGAATGCTTTCTATCCTTAAACTTAACTCTTTTAGTGAAAATGGTTTTCTTATGTAGTCATCGCATCCACTCTCATAACCCAACTCCAAAGAGTCCATAGAATCAAGTGAAGTTATGTAGATAGCAGGAGTTTTAACACCATCTTGCCGTTTTTGTTTTAAAAGTTCAAAACCATTTAAAAGGGGAACATTTACATCAAGTAAAAATATATCGAAATTTTGCTCATAGATAATCTCAGATGCTTCCTCACCATCATAAGCAGTTACAACCTCATAACCAACATCTTCTAAAAATTCACAAACTGTCTCACTAAGAGTTAAGTCATCTTCTAAAAGTAAAATCTTTGATTTCACACTAGACTACTTTTTTTTCAGTTTATGAAGATTTTTATCATAACTTTTTTTCTCAGATGCACTCATAGTTTTTACTCTTGATTTAAGTTCTTTTATAAATTTCTTTTTTTCAGTATCATTTTTTACATACCCCATTATGGCTATAAGTTCTTGTGTACTCATCTCACTAAAATTCTCACCTGCATATAGAGATGAACTAAGGAAAAAAGTTAAAAAAAGTGTTATTATTGTTTTCATATTAAAACCCTGTATTAGTTTTGATAATTATATCAAAATTATATGACTGTTTTTATTTAACATTAACAAGAAATATTATAAAATTAGTTATGCAAAACTTTGAACAATTTTTATTAAACAATTTACCAACTTCAAAATCTATACATCCTACTTACGAAAAGGCTCTTCAGGAGATGCTTATCGCTGGTGGTAAAAGATTTCGTCCAGCTTTACTACTTGGTGTAGTTTCAGCTTATAACCCTCTGATGTTAGAGAGTGCTAGGTATGCAGGTCTAGCTATAGAACTTTTACATACCTACTCGCTTATACATGATGACCTACCAGCTATGGACAACTCACCACTTCGTAGAGGTAAACCAACTCTTCATGTGACTTATGATGAAGTGACTGCTATCTTAGTAGGAGATGCACTAAACACTTACTCTTTTGAGGTTTTAGCAAATGCACCGTTTTCAGACTATACGAAAGTAAAACTTATACAAGAGCTTTCTCATAATGGTGGTTTAAATGGTATGGTTTTAGGTCAAGCTATAGACTGTTACTTTGAGAACAAACCGTTAGACATAGAAAATGTAGAGTTTTTACATAAAAACAAAACAGCAAAACTAATAGCATCATCTCTAAAAATGGGTGCTATAATCGTAGGTGAAGAAAAAGTTGCAGAGGTGTTATATGACTTTGGTATAAGACTTGGCATCTTGTTTCAGATACAAGATGACATACTAGATGTAACACAAAGCAGTGAAGAAGCAGGAAAGCTTACAAACAACGATGAAGATAAAAACAGTTATGTAACTCTAATAGGCTTAGATGAAAGCATAAAAGAAGCAAACATCTTAGCAGATGAGTTACTAAGCGACTTAAATAGTTTTGATGAGAAACTAAAAAAATCTCTCTCAGAACTACTAACAACATATATAAATAGACATAGAGGGTAACCCCTTTATGTTCTTGTCTCGTTCTCATCAAAACTTATAGTTAATACAAAAACCCAAACAACCACAAAGGTATCTTGTCTTCAACTCCTATCTCTATACCATCTGCTACAACATAACCCTCTTTTACACCTTTTAGTTGTTTAAAGCTTTTGTCTTTTCCACCTACTTCAAAAGTGTACTTTTCATCTACTATAAAATCACCACTTTTTGGGTAGTTTAAATTATGCTCATAAGATAAAGATGAAGCAAAAAATGTTTCTCTTATAGTGCCTAGTTTTGGAGAATCACAAAATATGGAAAATAGGTTAGTGTTATCTAGGTATAACTTTTCAGGTTTAGAGATGATGCTAACACCACTTGACTTTGCACCAAGTATCCGAAGAAGTCCAGCTGATTGTAAAATGCCTAAATACTTGTATAAAGTTCTTTGGTTGAGTTCAACTGCACCACAGAGTTTTGAGATATTTATATCATAAGGTTCACTTTGACAAAGCATTATCATCATCTTTTTAAGAGAGTTGATTTTGTCATGGTCTATTGTGTAAAGCATCGGAAGGTCTGTTTCTAAAATCTGCATAGAGCTAGTTAGTAACTTTTGGATATAACTGTTTTTAGAAGTTGTATAAAAAGGGTATGCACCACTTTTTAGATACTCTTCAAAATATGCAAATGGTTTTATTTTTGACAAAATATCTATAGCATAAGATGTATGGTTATCAACTATATCTTTTAAAACTATGGGTTCAAGTTTTTCGTTTGTTTCAAGTTCTAAAAACTCTCTAAATGATAAAACGGGAAGTATATGTACTACTGCTCTTCTACTTAAATCAGCTTTAGCATTATCTATAGCAACTGCATTTGACCCAGTAAATAAAACATTTAAACTAAAAAAACTATCATAAATCAACTTTAAGTCAATCTCAAAGTTTTTAATCTTATGAATCTCATCAATGATTAAAACCTCACCACCTTTTTTTTGAAACTCATCAGCAATGTTAAAGAGTCCAAGTTCAACCACAATAGGATGATCTGCCATAATGTAGAGTGTTTTTTTATTTTTAAAAATGGTATGTAAATATTGAAGCAATATAGTAGTTTTCCCTACACCACGAGAACCAAGTATCCCTATAAGTCGTTCACTAAAGTCGATTTTATAAAATAAAAATCTTTTATACTCAGGAACTTTTTGAGCCAAAATTTGATTTGAAAGTAGTTGTAGTTGTTTTATCATTGTTATTCCTATACTAATAAAGTAACATATATTTTGTATTGTACTACAAAAAAGTTATATATT
>CAZSWW010000209.1:0-3118 GCA_964611265.1 uncultured Sulfurimonas sp.
TTATAAAAACACCAAAAGCCTAACCCCAACAAAAATAACCCCTAAAAAAACAACTGAAGATATAAAAACCAAAGCAGTTACAACTCTAGGGTTACATTCATAAAGTGATGCAAGATTTACATTCGCCACAGCTAGTGGCATCATAAGTTCTATAAAAATGATACCCTTTATCATAGCATCTAACTCTATGTTATAAAGAACAAAAAAAGCTATAACTGGTAAGATAACAAACTTAAAACTAAGTACCCAAACAACAAGAGTTTTATTTATCTCTTGTATCTTAGTTCCATAAAGATATATACCAAACAAAAATAGTTGCATAGTCATAGATGCATAAGCACCCATCATAAGGGTATTTAGCATCACATCTGATGGTTTGTACTCATATACACTAAGTGTTATCGCTAATATAGCTGCCCAAAGTATAGGAAGTTTTACTATGTTTAGTAGTGAAGTTTTAGCATCATAAGTTCCACGAGAATAGTAGTAAACCCCTATAGTATAAACCACAAAAACATTTACAAGATTTATAACAGTAGTGTATGGTATGGAAGCCTCACCAAATATCGCTATATTTATAGGGATGCCTAAGTTTCCAGTGTTTCCTATGATGGCTGAAACAGTAGCTATGGAGTACTCTTTTTTAGACTCAAAAAGTAGTTTTGCACCAAGTGCAGATGCCATAACTACGATAGCTACAATACCAAAGTATATAGATGGAGCAAAAAGAAGTGTAATATCTACAGGATGAAGTAAAAGCCCCCAAAATGTTAAAAATACTTGTAAAAAGTAAACATTTATAAGGGTTATGGTTTTATCGTCTATCTGTTCTTTAAAGCTCATCTTTGCTATAAAGCCCATCACTATGAAGATATATACACCGATTATGGAAAAAATAATTGAACTCATAGTACAATTATAATATAATCATCTTATGCAAACAATAGAAAATATAAATAATACCATAAAAGAAAACTTAGCCGTGATGGTTTACTTCTCAGCACCTAGCTGTAATGTATGTCATGCACTAAAACCAAAACTTTTAGAAGCACTTGAATCAAACTTTAAAGAGTTCAAAGTAGAAAGTGTAGATATATCACAAGATGAAGATATAGCTCCACATTTTGGAGTATTTGCTATACCTACTGTTTTAGTTTTTTTAGATGGGCGAGAGTTTTTAAGAAAATCAAGACATATGAGTGTTGATGAGGTGATAAAAGAGATAAAAAGACCTTATGAGATTATGATGTCATGAAAAATATAAAAGTTTTCATATTTGATTCTTTAAATTCTGAAGAGATTATAATTTATTTTTCAGGCACTGAGATAACTTCTACAAAAAATTCATAAAATGTGTGCAATTTTTGGAATACTAGGTAAGTATAATGAACAACAAGCTAAAAAAGCTTTATCTCTTTTAGTACATCGTGGTGGTGACTTTTGTGGTGTTGTTGAGGAAAGAAACTTTTTTTTCGCACATCAACGACTTACTATTACTGATAAATCTTCATACTCAAACCAACCTTTTAAATACAAAGATATTTTACTTTCGTTCAATGGTGAGATTTATAACTTCAAAGAGTTAAAAAAAGAGTTAGATTTTGAGTTTAAAACTGATGGAGATTCAGAGGTTATCATAGCTTCTTATTTAAAGTGGGGAGTGGATTTTGTAAAGCATCTTCGTGGAATGTTTGCTATCGCTTTAAAAGATGGCGATACTCTTTATCTCTTTCGTGATAGACTTGGTAAAAAACCACTTTTTTACTATGGGGGTAGTAGTTTTGTGTTCGCATCGGAGATAAAAGCTATCGTTCCTTTTTTAAAACAAAACAGACTAAACTATGATGCTCTTTTTAGCTACCTCTCTTTTTTAGCACCTACTCCACCTTTTACATTTTTTGAGGGGATTAAAAAACTTTCATCTGGGGAATATCTTATTTATAAAGATAAAAAGATTGAGATTAAAAAGTATTTTGACCTTTTAGATGCCACTCCAAATATCATAACAGATAAAGATGAAGCCTTATATCTTTTAGAAAAAAAACTTAAAGAGTCTTTACACTTACGATTAGATGCAGATGTACCTATGGCATCACTTCTCTCAGGTGGGATAGATAGTGCTACCATAAATTACTTCGCATCACAACATGGAAAAAAACTTCAAACTTATACACTTGGTTATGATGGATTTTCAAAGTATGATGAGCGAGAAAATGCAAAAAGTACAGCTAAGTTTTTAGGGCTAGACAACAAAGAGGTGATTATCTCTCAGAGTGATTTTTTAGATGCTAGTGATAAAGTTTTGGACACTTTAGATGAGCCGTTAAACGACCCTGCATCTGTTCCTCTTTACCTACTTTTTGAACAGATTAAAAAAGATGGTTATAAAGTTGTGTTAAGTGGTGAGGGTAGTGATGAACTTTTTTTAGGGTATCGGCAGTATTTTGAGTATCTTGATATTGAGAACTTAGCATCTTTAAAAAACAAAGGTTGGTTAAAAAATTACTTCCGTTCAAATTTTTCTAACAAACGGGAGTGGGAACATTACAAACGAATCTTTGAAAATACTACACTTTTTCGTACATCAGGGGAGTGTTTTACAGACCTACAACAAAATAATTTACTCAAAAGAAATGTAAAAGATAACAACTCTTTAAAATACTTAAAGCCTTACTTAGAAAGATTTGAAAATTCAAACCATCAAGATAAAGTCTCTTGGTACTCCTATATAGACCTAAACCTTTTTCAAGCTGAACACTTTTTGACTAAGCTTGACCGTGTAAGTATGGCTCATAGTATAGAGTCTCGTACACCATTTTTAGACCATGAACTAGCCTCTTTAGTTTTTAGTATAGATTCAAAACTAAAGTATGAAGATAGTGTTACAAAATCACTTTTAAAAACCATAATGAAACCTTATCTTGATGAAAAAATCTTAATAAGAAAGAAAAAAGGTTTTTCTAACCCTTATATGGAGTATTTAGTAGATGCTAATAAATTAAAAATAATTAGTGAAGTAAATAAACAAACTGGACTTTTTAAAGATGCTGAACTTCAAAACTATATAGATGGTGCTAATAAAGGTGCTTTTAAACAACATATATGGGGTTTATATGTT
>CAZSWW010000210.1:0-3114 GCA_964611265.1 uncultured Sulfurimonas sp.
GGTGCTGTTGTAAAAACAGCAGGTATAGCACCAAACATGCGTCAGTTTAAAGGAACAGCAGTTTGTTTTAACTCTCAACCAGAGGCGATAACTGGTATCATGAGTCACAAAGTAAAAGCTGGTGATGTTGTAGTTATAAGATATGAAGGTCCAAAGGGTGGTCCAGGTATGCAAGAGATGCTAGCTCCAACAGCACTTATACAAGGTATGGGTCTAGGTGAGTCTGTAGCACTTATAACTGATGGTCGTTTTAGTGGTGCTACAAAAGGTGCTTCTATAGGTCATGTTTCTCCTGAGGCTGCTGAGGGTGGTTTAATCGCACTTATAGAAGATGGTGATGAGATAGAGTTAGACACAGATGCTCACTTACTTCAACTAAATGTTAGTGAAGATATTTTAGCACAGAGAAAAGCTAACTGGAAACCATATAAAAATGAAGTAAAATCAAAATGGTTAAAAAGATACCAACTTCTAGTATCAAATGCTTCTAATGGTGCAGTTTTAAAAACTGAATTATAATAACACTCTCTTTTTTAGAGTGTGTTATTGACAACTATACCTAACTTAAGGAATGTAATGAAAAAAATCTTATGTGCAACCTACGAGGGTATAGATGCAAAAGTAGTTGATGTAGAATCAACTCTCACAAAAGGGCTACCATCTTTTAGTGTAGTTGGTATGGCATCAACTTCTATAAATGAATCAAAAGAGCGAGTCAAATCAGCACTACTTAGTAACAACTTTTCATTTCCCCCTAAACGGATAACCCTTTCACTTGTACCATCAGACCTAAAAAAAGATGGTTCACAGTTCGACCTTAGTATCGCTTTGATGATAGCTTTAAACACTGTAGAAGATGATTTTAGTGAATGGTTTGCTTTTGGTGAGTTAGGCTTAGATGGAACAGTTAAAGAAAACACCTACCTTTACCCACTTTTACTCTCTCTTGCAAACCAAAAACTTATAAAAAAAGCATTAGTTCCATACAATTCACTAGAAAAACTCTCAAAAATTCCAAATATAGAGTTTTATGGAGTAAAGAATTTACAAGATGCTATAGATTTACTAAAAAACCAAACACAAGCAACACCTAGTATAAACCAAACAGGTATAGAGTACCCTAGTTATGAGATAGATGGTGAAACTTTTTACTACACAAAAGAGTATAAAGATGATTTTAAAGATGTAAAAGGGCAGGAGGTTGCAAAAAGAGCATCACTTATATCTGCTGTTGGTTTTCATAACATCATCTTAGAGGGAAGCCCCGGCTGTGGTAAGAGTATGATAGCATCAAGACTTCGTTATATACTACCACCTATGAAGATAGATGAGATTTTAGATATGGCTAAACTTGATGTTTTAGAGTTAAAAGAACCACTTTTTAAACCTATGAGAAACATGAGAGGTCCACACCATACTTCAACCCCTGCAAGTATATTTGGTGGTGGTTCTCATAAAGCACAGATAGGGGAGGTGGGACTTGCTCATAATGGCATCTTGTTTTTTGATGAACTCCCACACTTTTCTAAAAATGTCTTAGAAGCCCTAAGAGAACCGATGCAAGACAATCGCATTAGAGTATCACGGGTAAACTCAAAAGTGGAGTACCCTGCAAACTTTCTCTTTATAGGTGCTATGAACCCGTGTCCATGTGGCAACCTTTTAGACATATCAAAAGAGTGCAGATGCAATGACTTAGAGATACAAAGGTATAAAAACAGATTATCTGACCCATTTTTAGATAGGGTTGATTTGTTTGTAGTGATGCAAAAAGTATCAAAAGAAGATAAAACAAGTTTTACATCAAAAGAGTTACACAAACAAGTTGTAGAGGCTCATATATTTGCTAAAAAACGGGGTCAGAAGAGTTTTAATGCAAAACTAAATGATGAAGATATAGAAAAATTTTGTATCTTAGATGATGGGGCAAAATCTGTTTTGGATATGGCTATAGATAGGTTTGCACTATCTTTTAGAAGTATAAAAAAGATTCAAAAAGTGGCTAGAAGTATCGCTGACTTAGATAGTAGTGAAGTTATAACTAAAGGGCATCTTTTGGAAGCTCTTAGTTATAGGAAGAGATAACTTATTTTAAAAGTTTTTCTATATCTTTTTTTATATCTTGTGGTTTTGTAACTGGGGCAAATCTATCTACTACATTGCCATCAGCATCTACTAAGAACTTAGTAAAGTTCCACTTTATAGAATCCATCCATAAAAATCCACCTTGTTGTTTTTTAAGGTATTTATACAGAGGTGAAGCATCTTCACCATTTACATCTACTTTAGAAAACATATCAAAATGAACATCATAGTTTTCATGGCAAAAGAATTTAATCTCACCATTGCTAGCTGGTTCTTGGTTTGCAAACTGGTTTGATGGGAAACCAAGTATCATAAAATCTTTATCTTTATACTCTTGGTAAAGCTTTTCTAGCCCTGCATACTGAGGTGTAAAACCACATTCACTAGCTACATTTACTATAAGTAAGACTTTTCCTCTATACTTACCTAAAGAGACATCATTACCATCAATATCTTTAACATTAAAATCATAGATACTCATCTTTTGCTCCTGTGCATTTAACGATATAGCCAACACTAAAACTATGCTAAGTAGGTATTTTAGCATCTTAAGCTACACACTCTTTACAGATGCCATTAAGCACTATAGCACTGTTGTTTATCTGAAAATCACTTATCATAGAAGCTTGTTTTAGTAACATCTCTGTATCTAACACCACATCTGTAATACTATGGCATTTAGTACAAACTATGTGAGAGTGTTCCTGTTTTGTAAGTTCATAGACATTTTTCTCATTTGGTATCTTTACCTCTTGAATAAGCTTTTTACTACTCATAGTATGTATATTTTTATATATAGTTGCAAGTGATATATTTGTAAAACTCTCTTTTAGTTTAGTATAAAGGTCATCAATATTTACATGACCCTCATTATAAAGAGTTTCAACTATAACTAACCTTTGTGGGGTTACTTTTAAATCATGGTTTTTTAGTAAGTTTATATAATTCATAGTCGTATAGTATCTTAAGAAAAGTTATAAAAGAATATAAATATTTTATTTTAGGTGTTAATTATATTATTTTAAGGTT
>CAZSWW010000211.1:0-3111 GCA_964611265.1 uncultured Sulfurimonas sp.
TCTATCTTTTTCAACGAAATTTTCAACTTAACAATACATTTTCAATTATCTTGTCAAGTATCTAAAACTCGACTTGTTTTAGAAGTTTACAAAACTTTGGTTTATTTTATACTGAATAAACAATGATATAATTATAAAATATGATTTTTTGAGGTTAGTTATGTATAAAGATAAAAAGATATTGTTGTCTAAAAGGGGTTATATTTTTTGGCTTGAGCATTCTCGGGTTAAGAGTGAGAACAATACTCTTGTTTATCTAAAAGCTGAAAATGGGATTTTTAAAAGTTTTAACATACCTTTTATGAATACTTCTATCTTAATGCTTGGTGAGGGTTGTTCTATCACTCGGGATGCTGTTTCATTTTTGTCCGATAGTGGGACACTTCTTATGTTTGTTGGAGGTGGTGGAACTCCTCTTCATGCTAGTAGTGATTTAGCATTTAATATTATTTCACCCTCTTCTGAGTATAGACCTACACAGTATATGCAACAATGGATAATGATATTTATAGATGAAAGTAAAAGGCTTGAGGCTTCAAAACATTTTATGAATTTAAGAATTCAAAATATTGTTGCTTTTTATGCAAAGCTGGATTTTATAAGGGAGATGGGTATATCTATAAGTGAAGATAGTAGTAAAATCCTCGAATTAAAAGAAAAAATCAAAAACTCGACAAATACAAATGAGCTTTTACTGCATGAAGCTTGGTTCACTAAGTACCTTTATGGTCTTTTTGCTAAAGTGATTAACTTAAGTTCATTTACAAGAGAACAAGGAAAAAACTCTAATGAAAACGACATAGATATAATCAACTCTTACTTAGACCACGGAAACTACTTGATGTATGGGTTGGCTTCTGTTACTCTTCATGGGTTAGGTATATCTTATGCTTTACCTCTTTTACATGGTAAAACTAGGCGAGGTGCTTTAGTTTTTGATGTGGCTGACTTGGTTAAAGATGCTTTATGTTTGCCATTTGCTTTTTATAGTGGGATTAATGGTTATGATGCTAGAGAGTTTAGACAAAAACTTATAGGTCTTGTTCATAAAGAAAAAGTGTTAGATTTGTTGTTTTTACAAGTAAAAGAAACTACCGAAAAAGATTTTAATGTATAAAGTTATCATAGTTTCACGATGCCAAAAAAAAGCATTGTTAAAAACTCGGGAGATTGTAGATAAATTTGCATTAAGAGTGTCTGACAAAACTTGGAATTGTAACATAACAAAAGAGGGATTGGACACACTTGTAAAAAGACTAAAACACAATGCAAGACGAAACAGTGCCATAGCCATATACCTCTTAAAAGATGGAAGTATGCAGTTAGTTACCATTATAGGTAACAAAAAAGAGTTTGGCTCTGATGGTGCTTGTCCTGTTTCTACTACCAAAATAGATAAAAAGTATTTGGAAAATAATCTTTTTTCAAACTTAACTCCATACAAAAAAATAGTTGAATTTTTAGGTTATGTTCACGACTTGGGAAAAGTTGGTGGTAATTTTCAAGATTTTTTAAAAAACAAAAAGCTCAAAAAAAGCAAAGAGGTTTTTAGGCATGAGCTATTGTCTGTTCTAATCGTTGCTAGTGAATTTGACAAAACAAAGTTAATAAGCTTACTTGAAAGATTAAAAAATAAAAATTTATTCTTTTCTGATTTAAATTTTGATAACAAATTAAAAAAATTAATGCTTATCATTTTATCTCACCATAGACTACCAGCTCTTGATGGCAATGATTTTAACTTTAACGAGTATATGAGATATGATGAAAAATTTGACATAGATATAATCTTAAAATACTACGAATATGATGATTTTCAAAGCATTCTTAAAAAAGCAAAAGTATTACTAGAAGAGGTTTTAGCTTTAAATGTAACTGTTGGTGATGAGCATTATCATTACTTTAGAAACTCTTTGATGTTGTCTGACCATTACATCTCAAGTAAACATAATGATTGCTTCTACACTGTAAAAAAAGAAAATTTACTTGCTAAAAAGATTGAACAAGGGAAAAAAGGAGCTGAATTACTAAGTATTCATCTTTATTCTGTTTCTAAGATGGCTATGTATATCTTGGAAGATTTACTTATGTTTAAAGATAAACTAAGTGGTATAGATAGGTTTATGTTAGAAGATGTTAAAAAATCGGCAAGAGGTAGATTTAAGTGGCAAAACCATAGTTTAAGATGTTTTAACAACCTATACCATAAAAACAATAATTGTAATTTTGTGATTTTAAGTGCTTCTACTGGAGCTGGTAAAACAAAAACTGCTCTAAGGTTAGCTAGTGAGATGGCTAATGAGTTTGGACTTAGGTTAAATGTCTTACTTGGTTTAAGAACACTAACAACACAAACAGCAAAAAGCTATAAAGAGATTTTAAACATAGATGAAGATATGATAGCCACTCTTATAGGTAACAAAAATGCCATAGAGTTAAGAGAAAAGATGCAAAATGATGAGGTTGAAGATGGCGACCATGAAAATGACATCATCATAGATGGTGGTTATGAAGAGATAAACATACCATCATACATAAAAACACAAGCAAAAAGTACAAGTAAAAAAACTCTTATCTCTTCTGCCATAGTTATCTCAACGATTGAGTATATGATAAAAGCTAGTGATTGGAGAAGGTCTAAACATCTTTTACCTCAACTTAGACTTATAAGTTCAGATATGATTATAGATGAGATAGATATGTACTCAAATGACGATATAAAGCATCTTTTAAACTTAGTGTATATTGCAGGTATTTATGGTAAAAATATCATCATAACAACTGCTACAATTAACCAAACTTTAGCTTACGAGTTATCAGAGATGTATAAAAAAGGTGTAAAGAATTATTATAAATATCTTAACCGTGATTTTCAAGGTATAAATCTACATTTTTTAAGTGATTTTAACAATGAAAGTAAAGTTATAAAAGATGATAGTAGTGAATTTTTAGAAAATTGTTTTGTTGAGTTAAGCTCTAAAGTAAAAGAGTTTAAAAGTTATCAACACAAAGCATCCATAGTTAAAAATAACTTTGAAAAGATGGAAGATGATTTTTTTAACTACATAAACAAGCTACACAACATCAACAAACTAAAATACAAAGATATTT
>CAZSWW010000212.1:0-3106 GCA_964611265.1 uncultured Sulfurimonas sp.
TAAATAAATAAGAAAATTTATTTGATATTATTGACCAAATATTAAAAAAGGCTATAATTACATAATTTTATAAAAGGATACTTCTTTGCAGTTTACAAATGAAGAGTTAAAAACTAAAATACAAGAGTTAAAAGATAAGCTTAGTGTAACAGTTGTTGCACATTTTTACCAAAGAGATGAAGTGTTTGAAGTTGGTGATATCACTGGTGATTCACTAGAACTTGCTACTCGTACTAGAGATGATGATGCAGAGTTTGTACTTTTTTGTGGTGTTGGTTTTATGGGGCAAAGTGTAAAAGTTCTTAGCCCTAACAAAAGAGTAGTTATGCCAAAAATCGCTTGTTGTGCCATGGCTAGTATGATAGATGGTATGCAGTATGATAACACTGTAAAAGCTATGAATGAAGCAGGTATAAAAAGTGAAAATATTTTACCTATAACCTACATAAATTCAGATGCAGAGGTAAAAGCAAAAGTTGGTGAGATGGGTGGGCTTGTTTGTACAAGTTCAAATGCTAAAAAAATCATCACAACAGCACTAAAAGAGGGTAAAAAAATCCTTTTTGTACCTGACAGATGTTTAGGACAAAACATAGCAAACCAAATGGGACTTAAATCTTGTGTAGTTGGTGATGGTAGTGATATGAATGAAGCAGATATCATCTGTTTTGATGGTTTTTGTTCAGTTCATCAGCTTTTTACTGTAGAAGATATAGAATTTTTTAGAAAAAAATACAAAGATATTTTGATAGCAGTACACCCTGAATGTGACCCAGCTATCTGTGATGCTAGTGATTTTGTAGGTTCAACTTCTCAACTTATAAAATACATTGCAGACCTAGACCCTGAGCAAAAAGTAGCAGTTGGAACTGAGTTTAACATGGTTAATCGTCTTCGCCCTAAAAATACTTATGTTCTTAGTTCAACAAAACCTGAATGTCCAACTATGAATGAAACAACACTTAAAGATGTGTATGAGACTTTAAAAGCTATAGATGATGGTGAACCTATAAATGAGATAGAAGTTGATGAAAATACTCAAAAATGGGCAAAAATAGCTCTTGAAAGAATGATGGCATTATAATGATAGAACAATTTATAAAAGATACATTGGCAGAAGATGTTGGTCGTGGTGATTTGTATGCACTTGTTGAAGATAGTGTAGATGCTAAAGCTGATATAATCGCTAAAAGTGATGGTGTAGTAGCTGGTGTAAAGTATATAGATGTACTTGCAAAGTTAGAAAACTTTGAAGTGATATGGGGTAAAAAAGATGGAGATAGTTTTGTAAAAGGTGATATTATAGCCATAGTAAAAGGTGATTCTCATACTATCTTAAAGATAGAGAGAACACTTTTAAATATGCTTCTTCATGCAAGTTCTATAGCTACACTTACAAATAGATATGCAACTATCATAAAACCTTATGGTGTTAAACTTTTAGATACTAGAAAAACAAGACCGATGCTAAGAAGATTTGAGAAGTATGCTACAAGATGTGGAGGGGCAGTAAACCATAGAATGGGTCTTGATGATTCACTTATGATAAAAGACACACACTATAAAACTATAAAAGATTTAAAGTCTTACATACAAAAAGCAAGAACACGAATCCCATTTACTTCAAAGATAGAGGTTGAAGCTGAAACATTTGATATAGCAAAAGAAGCATTTGAAGCTGGTGCAGATATAGTTATGTGTGATAACATGACACCTAAAGAGATAGCTGTTATAGTTGAGTATAGGGATTGTAACTATCCACATATACTACTTGAAGCGAGTGGGAATATCTCACTTGAAACTATAGAAAGTTATGCAAAAAGTGGAGTTGATGCAATAAGCAGTGGTTCATTGATTCATCAAGCTAATTGGATTGACTTGTCTATGAAAATGTCATAGGTTTAAAAACCTATGGCAGATGATCAGGATAAAACAGAAGCTTATACTTTTTTGAACAAAAAAGGAACAAGTCCCTTTTTTTACGCTAAAGCCGCTATGGCTACTAAAGTAAATTTTTATCAAAAATTTATGTCATCTTCTAGGAGATTTTAATGGCAGATGATCAGGATAAAACAGAAGAAGCCTCCCCAAAGAAGATAGAAGATGCCCGTAAAGAGGGAAATGTCCCAAAGTCTCAAGATGCTGCAGGTGTTATCACTCTTTTTATAGCTATTTTAGCTCTTTTAATGCTTTTTCCATATATGATTGAAAAGGTAAAAGACTTGGTAAGGTATTATTTTTCATTGATTGGCACACATTTAGATAAGCTTTTTATGATGAATGTTGCTTTTACGACAATGAAAGAGTTTTTACTAATCGTAATGCCGTTGTCTGTGGCAGTAGCTGTTGGAGGTATTATCTCTGCTGTGTCTCAATTTGGTTTTTTATTTACTACTAAAGCTATAGAGCCAAAGTTTAGTAAATTAGACCCAATTAAGGGGATAAAAAACTTAATCTCTATGAAAAAACTTATAGAGGGTATGAAAATAACCTTTAAAGCATTTACTACATTGGGTGTTGGTTTTTATATTTTCTTCTTTTTTATACAAGAGTTACCAACAGTTGCTTTATTTGGTCTAGGTGATCAACTAGAGTGGTTAAGGGATAAAGCTATAATTATCGCTTTAACAATGCTTTTTATCATTTTTATATATGCATTAATCGATGTTGTAATAGTTAGAAAACAGTATTTTGATGGTCTTAAGATGTCTAAGCAAGAGGTTAAGGATGAGATGAAAAATATGGATGGAGACCCACTCATAAAAAGTAAGATTCGCCAAAAGCAGATGGAGATGGCATCGAAAAGGATGTTGTCAGAAGTTCCAGAAGCAGATGTTGTTATAACAAATCCAACACATTTTGCAGTTGCTATAAAATATGATACTGAAAAAGCATCAGCACCAATAGTCGTGGCAAAAGGTCAAGATAAGTTAGCTCAAAAGATAAAATCAATTGCAAGAGAAAATAATGTACAAATTGTTCAAAATAAACCATTGGCGAGAAGTTTGTACGATCAAGTTGAAGTAGATAAACAAATACCAGATGCACTTTTTACAGCAGTAGCTGAAGTTTTAGCTTATGTTTATAAAGCAAATCAAAAATAATA
>CAZSWW010000213.1:0-3075 GCA_964611265.1 uncultured Sulfurimonas sp.
CCTCTTTTTGTTACTCTTCTATGTTTGTTAGTTGTTTTTTTATAATGCTTTTTAAAAACTTTTTTAGTGTCTTTTTTATGTTCACTTTTTAACTTAACCTCATCAACATCTTTTCTTCTTATATTTGGGTCTGGTTCAAACCCTTCAACTACCTCTTTTGGTATCTTTTGCCCTATCAGTATCTCTATATCTTTAACTTGGTACTTTTCATAAATATCTAAAAGAGTTATAGCTTCACCATCACGACCAGCACGACCAGTTCTACCAACACGGTGAACATAATCTTCAGGAATAGATGGAAGTTCATAGTTTATAACATAAGGAAGATGCTCTATATCTAACCCACGAGATGCTATATCTGTAGCTACTAAAACCTTAGTTTTTCCATCTCTAAATTGTGTTAGTGCTTTTAGGCGACTTGCTTTTGTTTTATCACCATGGATAATTCCACATTTAAGACCATCTTTTTTAAGTTCTACAGCTAACTCATCAGCACTCTTTTTAGTTCTTGTAAAAACTAAAACTTGCTTGAAGTTTCTTGAACCGATTATGTAGGCTAAAAGTTCAGCTTTTCTGTTTGTGTCTACCATATAGGCTACTTGGTTTATAGTATCTACTGTTGAATTTTTCTTAGAAGTTTCTATAAATGCAGGTTTATTTAGTATAAGTTTTGAAAGTTTTCTAACTTTATCACTAAATGTAGCTGAGAAAAGTAGAGTTTGGTGTTTTTTAGGTAGAAGCGGGTGAAGTTTTTTTATCTCTTTTACAAACCCCATATCTAGCATTCTATCTGCTTCATCTAGTACAAAAATCTCTACATATTTTAGGTTTAGACCTTTTTCTGTGTGTTCTATGATACGACCAGGGGTTGCTATAACTATATCTAACCCTTTACTTATCATCTTTCTTTGGGCATCTATATCTTTAGCACCTACTAAAAGACCTATATTTAGGTTTAGATTTTTACCATACTTTACTAAATCATCATAAATCTGTATAGCTAGTTCACGAGTAGGCGATAAAATCAGACCTCTTATAACCCGATTTTCAACATTAGTATTTCTAAGTCTTTGAAGCATAGGTAACCCAAATGCAGCAGTTTTTCCAGTACCAGTTTGAGCAGTTGCGAAAATATCGCTTTTAGCTAAGACTAATGGTATAGCTCTTTTTTGTATAAGAGTTGGATGTTTATAACCTAACTCGCTTATAGCACTAAGAAGTGGTTTCATAACACCTATTTTTTCAAATGACATATAATTTTCCATATTTTAATTTAATTATGGAATTTTAGCATAACTCTAGTAATAGTAACCTATTTTAAAAGACGTTGCATCACTGTTGTATCTATCGGCTTCAACTCTAAGATATGAAATACTACTAAACCAATTATCATCTATAGAATACAATAAAAATAGATTTTTATTTATTGTGTTGTTTCTATTTCTATATATGCTATCTATATAACTCAAAGATATAGATGTATAAAAATTTGGTTTTATATCATACCCTATCCCTAAAGTGTAACTATTTTTATTTTTATAATACAAACCAAACTTTTTTTTATCTTTATCATTAATAACAGTATATCCATAAGCACCAAATAAAGATAATTTATTTTCTTTGTATATTACACTTTGAGCAACACCATAATCTGTTAAATTATTATTCAAATAATTTTTGTATGTTGGTAAAATAAGATTTAAAGATGTAGTAAATTTAATAAAACCATTGTATTTATAACTATATTTAGCTGATATATAAGTATCATCATAGATAGAATCACCCTTAGCACTAGATACACTAAATGAAAAATCTTTATAATAATAGTCTAATTTAAGAGTTTTTACAGATATAGATGTTGATGTTCTATATGTTTTACTTTTTATTTTAGTATATTTTACACCAGTAATAATATCAAAATGGTGCAAGGCTTCTACACTATCAATCTTGCATCCATCTTTATCTACTAAATCTGTTATCAAACTATTTGGACACTTATCTTGTAAATCTTCTACACCATCAAGGTCTAAATCATTATAGGCTAAAATTGATATTGGTATAGATAAAATTAAAATAGGTAATTTCTTTATCATCATATTTAAAAGTTTCCCGTATTATTGATATTTTCTATCATATTTTGAGGTGCTGTAACCTCTTGTGAGATAAATTGGGTTTGTTCTACACTGTCTTGAAAAGCATTATTTTGTACAATATTTTGTTTAGTTTGGAAAGATTTTATTGCTTTAACTCTTAATTTTTCATTCATTACTCTTAACTCTTTTTTAAAAGCATTCATTAAACGAACTCTATCTTTTGCAGGTGCATTTTGAATCTGTTCTATCCTTGCATCTATATCAATATCTGCAAATATATCTATACTTAACAATAATAAAATAGCTACTAAGGTATTGTTCATAATATAATTCAAAATCTTTCATAAAAAGTGTGGGAGTATATACAAAATAAATTTATAAATAGATAAAGCCCCATCCAAACCTACGCATGCAAGATAGATTTAGATAGTTTTTTACCTACTTATTGAAGAGTAAATAAGAAAATTTAAGATTGTCTCATATCTTAAATTTTTAGATACTAAGCAATATCTGCTGTAGTATCTGTTGTTTGAGTACCTGTTATCTCGATAGTATTAGAATCGTAAGATTCTGAATCTGCATCATAACCATAATCTGTTTCAGAGTTATGAGTTTCATTAAAACCAGCGAAACCAGTAAAACCATTTCCTACATTTGCTGAATCAGAATCTGAATGATTATTATCAATCATATCAGCAACAGCACTATCATTTTCTAATATTTCAGTTGCCTCTTTTATAACATCATCATTTTGACCAACTTCTTTACCATCTAACACAGAACTAACACTATCTATAGTATCTTGAGATATATTAGTATCTTCTAAATCTCCCATTTTATAGATAGAATCTGGTGTCATATCTGCATATTCATGGCTGTCAAATTTTTCAAAACCACTTGCATCATGCCAAGCATCTTTGTTCTTCAAGAAAGCAAAATCATCTGCAGAAGCCGTTGCTTCACCTGAAACAGATGCTTCACC
>CAZSWW010000214.1:0-3071 GCA_964611265.1 uncultured Sulfurimonas sp.
GTGCTTTATCTGTTCATCTTGTAAATGGTATTTGGGGAACACTAGCTGTTGGTATATTTGTAAGTGATATATCATTTATGGCTCAACTTAAAGGTGTAGTTGTTGTCGGTGCTATAGTTTTTCCTGTATCTTATGCAGTTATCTATATCATAAATAAAATCATCTCTTTTACAGCTGATGATGAGGAACAACAAGAGGGTATGGATGCAGTTGAATGTGGTATCGCTTCATACCCTGAATTTAAAAGAACAATATAATCTGTTCTTTTTAAAAAGAATTTATTTGAATTTATCTCTATTGATATACTTCAAATAAATTTCTTATAGTAAAAAGTTACTTAATTTTAAAAAATATCTATTGTATTTACTTTAAAAAGGTAAATTTAATACAGCTTCTTATATAATCTTTGACATGACAAATATAAATATATCTTTTATAACTATAGACGAGTTAGTAAAATCATTGGCTACTAAAAATATTGTTGATTCCTCAAAAACTCTTATACAGTTGTTTTGTGCAAATACTAATGTAAAGTTTATTAAAGAACTTCAACTATTATTTAGTGAAAAATTTTCAAAATCTATCTTAATCGGTACAACAACAGATGGTATAATCGAAGATTCAAATGTATACCCTGATACTAGAAGCATAGTATCTATAACATCTTTTGAAAATACATCTTTAAAAGATGTATTGATAGAAGATACTGATGGTAGTTTTCATACAGGTAAGTTTTTAGCAAAAGCTATAATTGAAGACAATACACAAGTTATTATTAGTTTTGCAGATGGGATTCATACTAATGGCGAGGAGTATGTTAATGGTATTAGTTCTGTAAATTCATCTATTGTATTATCTGGTGGTCTTGCTGCTGATAATGGTAAAATGCTTAAAACTTATATTTTTAATAAAGAAAGAATTATTACCAATGGAGCTATTGGTGTATCTCTAAATGGTGATTCTTTAAGTGTAACTACAAACTATAACTTTGACTGGATGCCAATAGGTAAAAAACTAAAAGTTACAAAAGCTATTAAAAATCGTATATATGAGATAGATGGTATGTCTGCTATAGATACTTATGCTAAATATATGGGTAAAGATTTAGCAGAAAAACTACCACAGATAGGTATAGAGTTTCCTTTAATCTTTGAGCAAAATGGTATTTCAGTTGGTCGTGCAGTATTAAGCAAACATGAAGATGGTTCATTGACATTTGCTGGAAATATAGAAGAGGGCGAGTTAGTTCGTTTTGGTGTTGGAAATATTGAAACAATACTTAGAAATAGCAATTACCATGTCGAACATTTTTTAGAAAGATTACAATACAATACTGAAGCTATTTTTGTTTATTCATGTATGGCAAGACGAAGATTTATGAACAAATACATAGAAACTGAATTAAAATCATTGGCTAGTATTGGTCATATAGCTGGTTTTTTTACTTATGGTGAATTTTTTCATTCACAATCAAATAATCAACTACTTAATGAAACTATGACTATTTTAGCATTATCTGAAAAACAAGAGTCATTAGATGTTGATGTTAAAGAGATAAAAGGTCATCAAGATTTTGAGATAAACTCAGGACATGTTTTAGCCCATCTTGCCAATACAGTTTCTAGTGAATTAGCTGAATTAAATGATAATCTTGAACAAAGAGTTAAAGAAAACTTGGACTATATATATAAACAAGCTTATTATGATAAATTGACTGGATTATCAAATAGGTTAAGTTTGATAAAAGAGTTAAACCAATCTTTAGGTAAGGTGTTATTCTTAATAAATATAGATGACTTTACAACTATTAATGATTTTTATGGGTTGGCTATTGGTGATCAAGTTTTAAAACAATTAGCAAATTTACTTAAAGAACTCACTAAAAATGAGGATTCCAAAGTATTTAAACTACCTTCTGATGAATTTGCTATTGTTATGGACATTGATTATTCTGTTACGAGTCTTGAAAATAAGGTGAAAGAATTTATTTTAGCTGTTGAGTCTGAAAATTTTTTATTGAACGGACACAATACCCATGTTACAGTTACTGCATCGGCAGCTTATATTAAAGATTCTTCTACTTGTTTTGCAAATGCAGATATGTCTTTAAAATCAGCAAAAAAAGCTGGTAAAGAGTATATGATTTATAGTGAAGATATGCAACTCTCAAATCAATATAAAAACAATATTACCATGGCAAATACCATTAAAGATGCTATATCGTCAGATAATATTGTCCCATACTATCAACCTATCTTTTGTAATAAAACAGCAAAAGTTGAAAAGTATGAGGCATTGGTTAGACTTAGAAATGATGAGGGTAAGATTTTAAGTCCTTTTTTCTTTTTAGATATAAGCCAAAAGATAAAGTTATATCCTTATATCACAGAGATTATGATTGAAAAAACATTTTCTTTCTTTTCTAAAAATGGTTTAAACTTCAGTTTGAATCTTGCTGTGATGGACATACTAAATGAAAAAACTAGAAAACTAATATTTGATAAAATAATAGAATATGATATAGCCAAACAATTAACTATTGAGATTGTAGAATCTCAAGAATTGGAAAATGAAGATAGCATACATAGTTTTATAGATGAAGTTTATAGGTTTGGTGCTAAAATAGCTATAGATGACTTTGGAAGTGGTTTTGCTAACTTTGAACATATGACAAAGATTAAATCAGACTACATGAAGATAGATGGTTCTCTTGTTAAAAATATAGATACAGACCCAGATGCTAGAATGGTTATCGAAACAATAATTGTCTTTGCTAAAAAATTAGGTAAAAAAACCATAGCAGAGTTTGTTAGCTCTAAAGAGATTTATGACATCGTAAGAGAATTAGGCATAGATTATACTCAAGGTTATTATCTTGGTGAACCTAAGGATGATATCATTAAAGAGTAGAGTATTTTTTTACTCTGCTTTAATTGTATGAAAATATATTTATAAAAATATAATAGTTGTATTTTTTGATATTTAAATTTAATTGATTTTTTTTATTTGTGTGATTTTGGTGACCCCGAGGAGAATTGAACTCCTGTAACATGGATGAAAACCATGGATCC
>CAZSWW010000215.1:0-3068 GCA_964611265.1 uncultured Sulfurimonas sp.
CATCTCGCCATCACCAACTATACAAACAACTTTTTGAGTTTTATTTTGCATCTTAAAAGCTTGTGCTAAACCAACAGCTATTGGTAAACCATGACCTAGTGAACCAGTTGATGCTTCTATCATATAGTTTGAATTTTTTGTTAAACAACCTTTTATTGAAGCACCATTATAAAAATCTTCTAGCTCTTTATCTGGTAAAAAACCAAGTTCATTTAAAATAATATAATAAGCATAAGACCCATGACCCTTAGAAAATATAAGTCTATCTCTAGCATCATCAGTTGCATCATCTTGATTATAAACTAAAAAATCACGAAATAAAGTTGTTAAAATCTCAACACATGACAAAGATGGTGCAAGATGCCCTGCTCCACTGTTACAAGATAAAGCGATAGTTTTATCTCTTATAATTTTACTGTTTAACATTTTTTCATCTCTTCCTTATCTATATCTAATATAGAACAAACTTTTTCAAAAATTTCAAATGCAAAATTTAAAACAATTTTCATATCATCTTTTGATGGCATCTCCCTATCAAATGCAGGATAAGATTCTTCAATATGGTACTTTGTAATTTGGTCTAGTAAATCTAAACTATCACTTAAATCTATATGACTTGATACTAACAAATATATATCATACAAATCATGAGTTTTTGGTATCTTTTTATTTTCATAAGCTAAAAAAGACTTTAAACTTTTCTCAATACTATAATGTAATTCTACAGCTATAACATCAGTATAATGATTTACCTCATAAAATAATTTTGCTCCACTTAGGTTATGCCATGATTTTTTTAACCATTCAGATGCTGATGCTTTGTTCATACCATACCTTTCCATTTTGTAAGATATCTATTTTATAAAAATAATCTTCTTTTTTATATATCTCTTTTGTAGGAGCACAGAGTATATCTATCCCATTAGTTTTATAATTTTTTCGTATATCTCTAAGTTGTTTCATAGCTTCTAACTCAAAAGCTCTAATATTATCTTTGTTTAATCCATCTTTTAATAAAAATAAGTCAATATCACTCTCATCATTTGGTGTACCATAAGCAAATGACCCAAACAATATAATTTTATCTGGATTTAAAGGTTTTAATCTCTCGATAATCAAAGGTTTTAACTTTTCTATATCAACCATAACTACTTATCTCCCAAACACTCAAACCAATCTTTTGTAGCATCTTTTATACTGCTCTCATCCCAAACAGGTGCTTCTCTCCATTGTTCTATGTTTTCAAGCATGATTTTTACACCATCTTCAAAACTAACTTTTGGAGTCCATCCTAAAACTTTTTTGATTTTAGTTATATCTGCATAAGTACAATCAGGTTCACCTGGTCTTTTCGGAATGTATTGTTTTTTACCACCTAGAAGTTCTACAAGATAATTGATACTATAAGTGTTATCACTTCCTACATTGAAAATTTCTTGTTTTACATCACTTTGAGATGCAATGTAACAAGCTTCAACTATATCAGTAACATAAGTAAAGTCTCTAGTTTGTTTACCATCTCCAACTATTGTAAGTGGTTTATTATTTAAAAGTTGTGCTAAAAAAACACCGAAAACAGCACCGTAAGTTCCACTTGTTCTATGACGAACACCATAAACATTGAAAAATCTCATACTAACTACTGGCATATTATATAGCTGTCCCCAGTGCATTACATATTGTTCTCCAACAGTTTTTGTATGAGCATAAGGGTATTCAGGAGCTATGGGAGTGTCTTCAGGAGTTGGATAAACATCTGGGATACCATAGCATGAACTTGATGCTGCATATACAAATTTTTTAAGATTTTTAGACTTTTTAGATGCTTCTAATACCCTTATAGTACCATCGACATTTGCTCTATGGTATTTTATAGGGTTATTTATAGATGGAACTATATCTGCAAGTGCAGCATAATGAAATACATAATCAACACCACTAAAATACTCATCTAAGTTACTTTCATAATCTCCTATATCTGCTTGAACAAATTTTATCTTACCTTTATGATGCTCGATATTATCTAGTCTTCCATTTGCCAAATTATCTATAACTGTCACTTCATAGTTGTTTTTAACTAACAAGTCCACCATATGTGAACCAATAAACCCTGCTCCACCTGTTACTACTGCTTTCATCATTTTGCCTTATATAAAATTATCATGCTCTTGTGGATTTTTCAGTCGCCATAAGTAACGATTTACCTCATCCATTCTACAGTTTACTCTACAATTTTTTATATCTAGTTCATTTTTTACATAATTATAAGATTTTTTTCTTTTTTCACCTTCCCAAATAGAACTAAAACTTTCATCATAAATATTACCATAACAAAATTCATCTTTTCCAAGATAAGCACTACAACCAAATACTTTTCCATCTGCTGCGATATAACCCCAAAAAAATGGAGTTGAGTGGCATTTGTCATAAGGTTGTTTTTTCTCAACATATTTTTTCATAGTATTTGCACGGAAAATTACACTAAACTTATCATCAGATATACTCTCAACTTCCTCTTGAATATCTAGCATTTTTGAGTAGTCAATATCTGCATACTTAGTAGTTTCACTTGAGAGATGTTGAGAGTACGGTTTTATAACAAGATAATCAACTCCCAATGCTTTACACTTCTTAGCAAGTATTACTGCCTCATCTTTGTTCTCAGGTAGTAAAAGCATCTGTACACCTATAGTACATTTTAGATTATTTTCTTTTCTATATTCTAAAGCATTCTTAAGATTTTCTATTACTCTATGAAAATCAATCTCTTTTGTTTGATGAACTTCTGCATAAGTTTTAGCTGTTCCAGCATTTAAACTTACTTTTATCCAAGAACAATTTTCTACATATCTTTGAGTAGCTTTTTTATTTGCTGGTACAAAATTTGTAGTCAATGATGTATCAACCCCAACTTTTGAGCAATGTTCAACAATAAGGTCTAAATCTTTAAAAAGTAAAGGTTCTCCCTCTCCTGCAAACATAACACTTTTAACATCATTTTTTGCCATATCACTTAAAGTATCTTTTAAAACATCAAACTCTAAACCTATATTTTCATAACCCATATA
>CAZSWW010000216.1:0-3050 GCA_964611265.1 uncultured Sulfurimonas sp.
AGTAAAAGAGTTGAGATTATGAAAATAGGTATACTCTCAGATACACACTCAAAAATAAAAGAGGCTAAAAAAACTCTTGATTTTCTAGTAAAAAATGGTGCTGAGTTTATCATCCATGCTGGTGATGTTTGTAAGTATGAAACACTAGAACTGTTAGCTACCTGTGGAGTTAGATATGTTGCTGTTTATGGTAACAATGATGCTCACTTAGTTCAGTATCATAACGATTATAATTTGGTTCAAGAACCAAACTATTTTAAACTTGCAGGTGTAAAATTTAAACTTATGCACTTACCTTTTTATATGACACCAGATGCTGATGTTGTTGTATTTGGTCATACACATATCTTTGAGAGTGAGTTTAAAAACAATACACTTTTTTTAAACTCAGGTGAAGTTTGTGCAAGGGAAAAACCAATTACAGAGTGTGTAATGCTTGAAGTAAAAGATGAAGAGTTTATAGTTGAGTATTTTGCCAACTATGAAAAAACAAAAACTTTTTCGTATAAAAGGGATTAAGATGGATAAAAAGATATTTTTATGCTCGATTTGTAACATCAATAGTGGTACTTGTAATGAAGACTGCAAATTTTGTTCACAAAGTGTTAGGTATAAAGCTGATATAGAAAGATTTAAACAAAAGCCTATAGATGAGATTTTAGAAGAAGCGAAAATAGCTCGTGATAGTGGGGCATTAGGTTTTTGTCTTGTAACATCAGATAAGGGTCTAAATGACAAAACTTTAAACTTTGTGTGCGATACTGCTAAAGTTTTACAAAAAGAAGTTCCTGAGTTAAGACTGATAGCTTGTAATGGAACAGCTACACTAGAGCAACTTTTAACTTTAAAAGATGCAGGTGTAAAAGCTTATAACCATAACTTAGAAACAAGTAAAGAGTTTTATCATAAAATCTGTACTACACACTCATGGGATGAAAGATACAAAACTTGCCAAAATGTAAATGAAGCAGGTATGGTTCTTATAAGTGGTGGTATTTTTGGACTAGGAGAGACTCAAGATGACAGAATCTCAATGCTAGAATCTTTAGCATCACTAAACCCAACCTCAGTACCTATAAACTTCTACCACCACAACGATGCACTAGAATTACAACCAAATACTTTAACAACAGATGAGGGTTTAGAGTTAGTAAAACTAACAAGACAAACCTTACCAAATGCACAAAGAATTATGGTCGCTGGTGGTCGTGAACTTATGTTTGGAGATAGACAAAATGAGATTTTTGAGTATGGTGCAAACTCTATAGTTGTTGGAAATTATCTAACTACAAATGGAAGAGTTGTAAGTAAAGATTTAGAGATGTTAAAATCTTTAAACCTTAAAGTTGCAAAAAAAGTATAGGGTGTATATAGGTGAATGAAACTGCTTTACTAATAACCACAATTTCACTTATTATCATCGCATCCCCTTTTATTGCTAAACTTTTTAGATTGCCAATTACCCCTGTAGAGATTATACTTGGTTCAGTTTTTGGCTTTGTAGGACTTATACATTCAGAACACCTTTTTGATGTTGTTGCAGAGTTTGGATTTTTATATCTTATGTTTATTGCTGGGACGGAGATAAACTTAAAACATGTGCTAAAAATACCTATCTCCCTTATGAAAAAAATAATTCTTTATCTGATACTACTTTATTCACTTTCAGTATTTATATCTTTAAATCTTAATTTTTCAAATATATTTATAGTGCTTTTACCACTTATATCTGTTGGTTTAGTTGCTTCATTGTCTAAAGAGTATGGTAAAAAAGATTGGCTTACATTATCTATGACAGCTGGTGGTATTGGTGAGGTTGTGAGTATTGTACTTTTAACCATAACATCATCGGCTCTTATTTCAGGTTTTGGTATGGATTTGGTTGAGTCTATCGTTGCACTTTTACTATTTTTAGGTTTTATGTTTATACTTTTTCGGATTATGCAGTTACTTTTTTGGTGGTTTCCAGAGGTCTCAACTGTGCTTATGCCATATAAAGATAACAAAGAACAAGATATAAGATTGTCTATGGGTATCTTCTTTTTACTTATAGCTACGATGCTATACCTAGAGTTAGAATTGGCTTTTGGAGCATTCTTAGCGGGTATATTTATACCATCTTTTTTCGAGCATAAAAAAGAACTTCCAGAAAAACTAGCATCTTTTGGGTTTGGTTTTTTAATACCTGTATTTTTTGTTCATATAGGTTATACATTTGACTTAGAAGCATTGGCTATGGATGGTCTTATACAAAAAGCTGTTACCATTGCATTAGCTATGGTTTTTATGAGAGTTGTTGCATCTAGTGTGTTTATAGGGGAAGTTAGTAAGATAGAAGCTATCTTAATGGGTCTATCACACTCTATGCCTTTAACCTTACTTATAGCTATGGCTACTCTAGCTTATAATGCTAACTCTATAGATACACTTCATTACTATGCATTTATATTAGCTGCTATCTTTCAAGTAATATTTGTTATGATAGCGATAAGAATTCTAAATAATTATAAAGAGAGGATTTCATTATGAGTAGTAGATCTGTTTTGTTACAGTTAGCTCGAGATTCTATTCATGAAGTTTTTGAAGCTAAAAGAAGCATAGATAAAAGTACCCTTATCCAAACGCATCCACTGCTAAATGAAAAAATAGCTACAAGTGTAAATATCTATTTGGATGATGAACTAAGAGGTTCATACTCTTCAAAAGAAGCATCTAAATCATTAATAGAAGATATAATCCATAATGCTAAAAAATCAGCTTTTGAAGATAAAAACTTTACACCACTCTCAACATCTGAGTATCTAAGTTGTGAGATAGAACTAAAACTAAAGACAGCTGATGGTGTTATAAGTGAAAAAGACCCAGCAATTATAAAAGATGAATCTAGTAAGTAAGAGTATAGTTTATAAGTCTGTTTTCATGATTATTTAGCTAAACTTTCATAGATTGGTAGTTGAGAGAGTGGTTGAATCTGCTCGCCTGGAACGCGGGTGTACTTAACAGTACCGGGGGTTCGAATCCCCCACTACCAGCCATCGTATAAATATCTA
>CAZSWW010000217.1:0-3025 GCA_964611265.1 uncultured Sulfurimonas sp.
GAAAAATTAATAACCTGAGTTCGACAAATAGAATGCCTAAAGATAGGGTAAATAAATGGTGAGATTTTAAAAAATATACTCGAAAACCTAGCCGTAGCTAAGTTGAGAGGATAATTTTTAAAAGATTACCGTTTAGTTGCCCTATATTTGGGTGTTTCTATTGTCGAATTCAGGTTAATAGGAAAATTTATGAAAACTCAAACTTTATTGATGCCCTTAGATATGCACTTACACCTTAGAGATGGTGTTATGTTAGAAACTGTAGCTCCTCTTTCTGCTTATAGTTTAAGTGGTGGTATCATTATGCCAAACCTTGTACCACCTGTTACAACTTTACAAGATGTTCAAGAGTATAAACAACGCATTATGTCAGCAGTTCCAAATGACTTTTTTGAGCCATATATGACACTTTTTTATAAAAACTATTCAAAATCTTTTTTAGAATCTGTTGCAGATGAGATTACAGCTATAAAACTTTACCCAGATGGTGCTACTACTAACTCTGATGGTGGTGTTTCATCTTTTGACATAGAGAAGATGAGAGAAACTTTAGATGCTATGGCTGAGTTAGAGATTCCACTTTGTGTTCATGGTGAGAGTGCTGGTTTTGTTATGGATAGAGAAGCTGAGTTTATGAGTGTTTATGAACTTTTAGCTAAAAACTTCCCAAAACTAAAAATTATTATGGAACATATCACAACAAAAGAAGCAGTTGAAATGCTAGATAAGTACGATAATCTTTATGCAACTATAACTGTTCATCATCTTCTTTTAACTCTTGATGATGTTATTGGTGGGATGATGATGCCACACCACTTTTGTAAACCTATTGCTAAAAGACCTGAAGATTTAGATGCACTTCTTAGCATCGCTCTTGAAGCTCATCCAAAAGTTATGTTTGGTTCAGATTCTGCTCCACATCCTCAACATAAAAAAGAGACTTGTGGTTGTGCTGCTGGTGTATTTACAGCCCCTATAGCACTTCAACTTTTATGTGAGATATTTGAGCAATACGATAAACTTGATAATCTTCAAGCCTTTGTAAGTGATAATGCTCAAAGAATTTATGGAATTTGTCCAGAATTTAAAGAAGTTACACTTGAAAAAAGACCATTTGAAGTACCTGCTACTTATGGTAGTGTAGTTCCTATGTATGCAGGTAAGATTATAAACTGGGCTATTGAGAGTGTCGAGTAAAATTTTACTCCTAGAAGATGACTCTCTTCTAGGGGAAACTTTAGTAGATTTACTAGAAGAAGCTGAGTTTGAAGTTATACATTGTGTAAATGGTCAACAAGTTATAGATATAACTTTTAACAACAAGTTTGACATCTACCTTTTAGATATAAATGTTCCACTAATAAATGGTTTACAAGTTTTAAAAGAGTTAAGAGATGCAAATGACAACACACCTACCATATTTTTAACATCTCATAAAGACAAACTAAAAGATGCTTTCTTAAGTGGTTGTGATGACTACATAAAAAAACCATTTGATAATGATGAACTTCTACTTAGAATAAATGCTATTTTAAAAAGAACTAAAAAATATAACCTTACAACTATTGGTTCTTTAGCTCATGATGGGCTTCATAAAAGGATGCTTTACAATAACCAAGAGTTAGATTTATCTATAAAGGAGTATAGACTTCTTTTACTATTGATGCAACATATAAATTCTACTGTTTCAAAAGAGTTGATTATACAAGAGTTATGGAGTGCATCTCAAAATGCTAGTGAAGGTGCGATAAGGGTATATGTAAATCGTATAAAACAACTTATACCAGAGATAACGATACAAAATATCCGTGGTATTGGGTATAAACTTGTTTCGTAATCAACGGATATATATATTTATATTTTACTTTTTAACTGTTAGCACTTTTTTAGTAACTTTTAACTACTTGACAAACGATTTAAAAGTGTCAAATACTTTTATAGTTATGTTAATATTTATATGTCTAATCATATTATCTGCTATATTTATCTCAAAACTTGCTGTTGACCCACTCCAAGAGTATGTAACAAATCTCCAAAACTTATCTAACGAAACTCTACATGAACTAAACCTACCCATAAGCACCATAAAAACAAACCTACAAATGCTAGAAAAAAATCTAAAAGACGAAAAAAGTATAAAACGAATCGATAGAATAAAACAAGCTTCAAAAATGTTAGAATCAAGGTATAATGAATTAGACTATATGATAAAAACACAAACTTCATTGAAAATAGAAGAAACTTTTTTACTAGATAAATTAGTAAAAGAAAGGATAAAGTTTTTACAAAATTTGTATCCACATATATCATTTAAACTAAATCTAAACTCTATTCAAATCATAAATGATAAGATAGGCTTATCTAAAGTTATAGATAATATCATCGATAACGGTGTAAAATACTCAAAAGACATAAACATTATAGAGATAACTTTAAAAAATCATACTCTTAGTATAAAAGACTTTGGTTGTGGTATAGATGAACTTGAACTTATAGAGATATTTGACAACTATTACCAAACCAACACAAGGATGAAAGGCTTTGGTATCGGTTTAGGTATGGTAAAAAGATTTTGTGATGCAAATAAAATCACATTAAATATCATCTCAAAAAAAGATGTTGGAACAACTATTATACTCAACTTCAAATAGATTTATTCAAAAAGAGATAAAATTATCTTTTTTACATCATCTGTTATTTTCTGAGGTTTACCTACAAAATCTATATATGCTAAAGTTATTGTTAATTCAAAAATCTTTTTACCATTTATAGAAATAATCTGCAAAAGTTTAAAAGATGCATTTCGCATCTCTATAAGTTCAACACCTACTTCCAACTCATCCCCTAATTTAGCACTAGAAAGATAATTAGCTTCAATCTTTCTAGCAACAAAATGTCCATTTTCCAAGACTGGAGAAAGATTTTTCTTAAAAAAAGCTTCACTTCTAGCCCTCTCACAAAAGTTCAAATAGTTAGAATGGTAAACAACACCACCAGTATCTGTATCTTCATAATAAACTCTTAT
>CAZSWW010000218.1:0-3015 GCA_964611265.1 uncultured Sulfurimonas sp.
TTTCATAGGTTATGCAAGAAGTTTATTATACAAAAAACAAAGTAAAGAGTAGCTTTTTAAGTAAGATATTTTTCTTAAATTTATTATCAACCTATTTTGTTAGAATACCTACAATTAAAATCGTAAATTTTATTTTATAACTAAGGATATATTATTATGCCATTATTAGACTCTTTTACAGTAGACCATACAATTATGCCAGCACCAGCTGTTCGTAAAGCTAAAGGTATGAAATCACCTAGTGGTGATGAGATTACAGTTTTTGACCTGAGATTTGTTAAACCTAACAAAGATATACTTTCATCTGAGGGTATTCATACTTTAGAGCATCTTTTTGCTGGTTTTATGAGAGACCATTTAAACTCTAAAAAAGTAGAAATCATAGATGTTTCACCTATGGGTTGTCGTACAGGTTTTTATATGTCAGTTTTAGGTTCTCCAAAAGAGAAAAAAGTTGCAAAAGCTTGGATGGCATCTATGGAAGATATACTAAAAGTTGAGAAAAAAAGTGATATACCTGAACTAAATAAGTACCAATGTGGAACTTATAAAATGCACTCTTTAAAAGATGCAAAAAACATAGCACAAAATATTATTAAAAATGGTATAGGAATCATGAATAATGAAGACTTGACATTAGATATGAGTAAGGTTAGTTAGTATGTATTTATTACTACCTATGGATGGTAACGATGTTGAAGAGTCAAAAATTACAAAGATAGATGATGTAAAGTTTTGGGCTCAGATGCTTATAGAAGAGGGTAAGTTAGTTGAGATAAAATTTAACGAAGATAAAGAGTCTTTTGATAATTTTTCAGAAGCAATTATCGTAGTTAATGACAACGAATATGTTTGGCCATTTATGGAACTATCTATGATGGTTTTAGTTGCACATACTCAAAGATATGTAGATGATATAGTGGAAGCTTTTATATTTAAGGAACTACACGATCTTGCTTACTAGATTTTTACAACTTTTTAACCCATATCCTGGTAATCACTATATGCAAGTAACAACTGTAGCAGATGAAACTACTTATGCTCTATCAAATCTTTTAGATGGGGTGGGGGAGTTTTCTTTAGTTTTGTATGCTGAAAAAGATGATAATTTAGATTTTGAAAATATAAAATATATAAAAACTCTAAAAGAGCCATTTCGTGCAACACCTAGAAGTAATGATATTGTTATCTTAAAAGATATATTCTCTTCACATCAAAATCCTGATATACTTTTAAAAACGGCATATCATTCTTTAGCAAATACAGCAGATATAATTATTATGGAAAAAAAAGGTGTTATGGATATAGAAGCCATGAAAGCAAAACTTGAAGATTTTGAATTTCGTGCATCTAATGATATAGACATAGTAGATGGATATGATTTGGTTATGGCTAAGAAGATGCATATGTGGGGTAATGGGCTTTAAGTAAGAAGTCTATTGTATAATTACTTATGTATGATACTTTAAATAAACAAACACTTTTTGATTTACTCTCTTTAAGATTTCCAAAAGAAGATAAAAAATTATCTCAAATCTCAAGTCCTGCTTTACTTCACGATGGTGAAAAGTCAGCAAAACGGATAGCCGATGCTATAAAAAATAACCAAAAAATAGTTTTAGTTGGTGATTATGATGTAGATGGAGTTACCTCTACTGCTATTATGGTTGATTTTTTTAGACAGATTCCTTATCCACTTGAAGCAGTTATCCCTAACCGTTTTAGTGATGGTTACGGTGTTAGCCCTAGCATCCTAGATAGAGTTGAAGCAGACCTAATCATAACAGTAGATAATGGTATCTCAGCTGTAGAAGCTAGTAAAATCTGTACGGCTAGAGGGATAGACCTAATCATAACCGACCACCATACACCAAGTGAGATTTTACCTGATGCTTACTCCATAATAGACCCAAAACTTGAATGTTGTGAGTACCCATTTAAAGAGATTTGTGGTGCTCAAGTTGCATGGCTTCTTTTAGCACTTGTGAAAAAAGAGTTAGGTTTAAATATAGATATGAAACAGTTTTTAGACATACTTTGTATAGCTATCATAGCCGACATAATGCCACTTATAGATATAAACCGTACACTTGTAAAAGAGGGTTTAAAACTTCTTATGACCTCACAACGACCTGCATCTATCATCATAAGAGATTTTTTAAATAAACCTCGCATCTCTAGTGAAGATATAGCATTTCAGATAGCACCTCGTATAAACTCTGCTGGTCGATTAGAAGATGCATCTATAGCACTTAATTTTTTTATAGCACAAGATACCCACTCAGCATATCAACAGTTTGAATACTTAAACTCTCTAAATGAGCAAAGAAAAGAGACAGAAGCACAAACAACAGCACAAGCTATGAAAGAGGCTGATGAAAATGCAGATGTTGTAGTTGTTTCAGGTGAAGATTGGCATGAGGGTGTTGTAGGTATCGTAGCTTCAAGACTTGTAGATAAGTTTGAAAAACCAGCTATTGTTTTAAGTGTTGAAGATGGTGTGGCAAAAGGTAGTGCAAGAAGCATAGGAGATGTTAGCATCTATGACCTCATAAAAGCAAATGAAAAGTATCTTACAAAATTTGGTGGTCATAAGATGGCAGCAGGACTTGGACTAAGTTCTGATGATATAGATGCTTTTAGGGATGCTATAAATCAAAGTGCCTCAAAAGTAGATAAAAAAGACTTTATACCTAAAAATGATGTTTTAGGAGTTATGCAAACAAGTGAGATAGACTTTGAACTTTTGGACCTACTAGAACAGTTTGAACCTTACGGAGAAGCAAATATAAAACCAACTTTTCTTATAAAAGATGCAGAGGTTGTAGCTATAAAACTTATGGGAAAAGATAAATCACACTCAAGAATAGAGATAAAACAAAACTCAAATGAAAGAGAAACTTTAGAGTTAGTAGCTTTTAGAACAGTTTACGAGATGCCAGAAGATAAAAAGATAACTTGTAGTTACTCAGTTTCAAAAAATGAGTTTAATGGTAGGGTATCGGTTCAGTTATT
>CAZSWW010000219.1:0-3013 GCA_964611265.1 uncultured Sulfurimonas sp.
GGAATATCACGAGTTATCTCTTCAACACCATGTTTAAGTTCTCTTGCTTCTACCTCTTTTTCATAAATATGAACTGAAGTAAATTGATCTTTTCTAATCATTCTTTCAGAGATAACAATAGCATCCTCAAAGTTATAACCATTCCAAGGCATAAAGGCAACCATAGCATTAACACCAAGTGCTAATTCACCTTGATCCATATTTGGACCATCAGCAATGATTTGACCTTTTACAACCTCTTCACCAACTACTACAATTGGTTTTTGAGCAAAACAAGTGTTATTATTTGTACGAAGATTTTTTTGTAGAGAATAATAATCTATATAAATCTCTCCATCTTCTTCACCCATAACATAGATATGTTTACCATCAACTTTTTCTATCTTACCACCACGCTTAGCTTTGATACATTCCCAACTATCACGAGCAACAAGTTTTTCAACACCTGTTCCTACCATTGGAGCATTTGGTTTTAAAAGTGGTACAGCTTGTCGCTGCATATTTGAACCCATTAAAGCACGATTGGCATCATCATGTTCTAAGAAAGGGATAAGTGATGCAGCAACACCAACCATCATACTTGAACTTAAATCTGCATATTGACACTCTATTGCAGGTTTTAGTAAGATTTCTCCATCTTCTCTAACTGTGATAAGTTCCTCTATAAATTGACCATTTTCATCAAGTTTATTTGAAGCTGCAGCTATCATAATACCCTCTTCTTGAGTAGCAGTAAGATATACGATTTCATCAGTTACTTTTCCATCTTTCATTATCTTGTAAGGAGCTTCGATAAATCCATGCTCATTTACTTTAGAGTACATTGAAAGAGTATTGATAAGACCAATATTTTGACCCTCTGGAGTTTCTACTGGACAAATACGACCATAGTGAGTTGGGTGAACATCCCGTACCTCAAATCCAGCTCTCTCTTTAACAAGACCACCCTCACCTAGAGCAGAAAGTCTTCTTTTGTGTGTAACTTCTGAAAGTGGATTTGTTTGATCCATAAATTGAGAAAGTTGTCCACCTGAAAAGAACTCCATAATAGTTGAAGTAATCATCTTAGAGTTTATTAAATCATGAGGCATAAGTTCAGCCATTGGCCCACTCATAGTTGATAGCTTATCACGGATAGCTTTTTGCATCTTCACAAGACCTTTGTGAAGTTCATTTCCTAAAAGTTCACCAATAGAACGGATACGACGATTACCTAAGTGATCTCTATCATCTATATGACCTTGACCATTTTTAACTTTAATAACATACTTAACAGATGCTATAACATCTTCATGAGTAAGAACTGTTACATACTCAGGGATTTTAAGTTGTAGTTTATGGTTCATTTTCATACGACCAACTTTAGTTAAATCATATCTCTCAGGATCAAAGAAAAGCTGATTTACAAATATTTTTGCAGCTTCTTTTGTTACTGGTTCACCTGGTCTCATAACTTTATAAATACGGATAGCAGACAGATCGTTTTCATCATCTATCTCTTCTGTTTGTTTAAGTAGTTTAAGTGAGTCAGCATCAGCATTAAATGCATTAATGATAGAACCATCAACACCATCAGCTAAATCATTAGCAATTTTAAATTCACTAATCCCAATTTCTACCATTTTCTTTAATTTACTTTCATCTATATGAGTCATAGTATCAAAAAGAATTTCACCAGTTTCAGGATCAATAATAGATTCAGCTAGATAACGATCAATTAATATATCTAGTGGATAATCAACAGTTTTTAAACCATCATCAATAAGCTTTTGTGCTTTTTTAACTGATAATCTTTTACCAGCAGCAACAATAAGTTCACCATTAGTATCAACTAAATCATATCCTAGTCTACCTATATAATCATTTGGATTAAAGTCCATAGAAAATCTGTTATCATCTATTTTTATAGTTTGTATAGGATAAAAAAGTTTTAATATATCTTGTTTAGAATAACCTAAAGCTCTAAACATAATAGTTACAGGAACTTTACGACGCTTATTGATTCTCATATAAAGAATATCTTTAGGATCATATTCAAAGTATAACCATGAACCACGGTCTGGAATAATCTGACCAGTATAGATTAGTTTATTACCAGCTGTTGTTGATTCTTCTTCTTTAAAAATTACACCAGGAGAACGGTGAAGTTGATTTACAACAACACGCTCAACACCATTAATAATAAATGATGTTCTATCTGTCATAAGTGGAATATCACGAACAAATATACTTTGTTCTTTTATATCTTTAACACCAAGTTTTTCTTTAGTATTTTCATCTCTGTCCCAAAGAACAAGACGAGTTTTCATTCTAAGTGATACAGCGTAAGTAAGACCACGCTCCATACATTCACGAACTGTATATTTCGGGTTTGTAACTTCACTACCAATATATTCAATAGTTAATCTATTTTGAACATCATGTATAGGGAAAACAGATTGAAATACATTTTCAATACCACTAGCAGTTCTATCTTTTGCATCTAACATTAAAAAGCTATCATAAGAATTTTGCTGTAGTTGTAATAGGTTTGGTACTTCAATTTGTTGAGGAGTTTTAGAGAAGTCTACACGAAGACGATTTCCAGAGTATAAAGTGTTTAACATAGGCTACCTCGATGAGTTTGTTAATATCATATTCAAGCGTCCTTGAATTGATTTGAGTGGCTCTAAATAGAGCTTAATTTAAAAAGTGCTTATAAACGACATAAGGGCACTTTTACAAAAGGATAAAATTCCATTTGTAAAAGCGCCCAAAAAAAGTTAAAGAGCGATGAAAATAAATTTCATCGAACTCTTTAAAAATAAAATAAAAATTATTTCATTTCTGCTTTAGCACCAGCTTCTTCAAGTGCTTTGATTGCTTCTTCAGCAGTCTCTTTATCTACACCCTCTTTGATTGTAGATGGTAACTCTTCACAAGCAGATTTAGCTTCTTTAAGTCCTAAACCAGTAAGACCACGAACAGCTTTAATTACACCAATTTTCTTAGCACCAACATCAGTTAATACTAC
>CAZSWW010000220.1:0-3002 GCA_964611265.1 uncultured Sulfurimonas sp.
TGATGAATAATCTAACCATAAAAGATGAACTAACAGAGTTTTTACTCTACACTACACCAAACAATGATATAAAAGTAGAGACTTATCTACATAATGAAACTTTATGGTTATCTCAAAAAAGGATTGCTGAACTTTTTGGAGTTCAAAGACCTGCAATAACTAAACACTTAAAAAATATATTTGAAAGTAAAGAATTAGAAGAAAATTCAGTTAGTTCCATTTTGGAACATACTGCTGAAGATGGAAAAAAGTATAATACAAAGTTTTATAATCTTGATGCCATTTTATCAGTTGGTTATCGTGTAAACTCTATCCAAGCTACACAGTTTAGAATATGGGCTACAAAAATACTAAAAGAGTATATCATCAAAGGCTTTGCTATGGATGATGATAGAATGAAAAATGGCAAATATTTTGGTAAAGATTATTTTAGAGAACTACTTGAAAGAGTTCGTTCTATCCGTACAAGTGAACGACGAATATATCAACAAATCACAGATATATTTGCTGAATGTAGTATAGATTATGATAAAAATTCAATTATTACTAAAAATTTTTATGCAACTATTCAAAATAGATTTCATTATGCTATAACGGGACAAACTTCGGCTGAGATTATTTATGATAAAGCAGATAAAACTAAACCTTTTATGGGATTACAAACTTGGAAAAATGCACCAGATGGAAGAGTTTTAAAATCAGATACAGTTATAGCAAAGAATTATTTAAGTGTAAATGAGATAAAAGATTTAGAAAGTGCTATAAGTGGGTATTTTGATTATATTGAGAGGATTATAAAAAAACATAAAACTTTTACTATGCAAAGTTTAGCCCAAAGTGTAGATAAATTTCTTGATTTTAATGAATACAAAATACTTGAGGGTAATGGAACTATATCAAGAGATGAAGCTCAAAAAAAAGCATATACTGAGTATGAAGATTTTAATAAAATTCAAAAAATAGAATCAGATTTTGACAAAGAGATAAAAAAGATTTTAAAAGATAAGGTATTATTATGAACAGACTTTTTGTAGCATATAAACCATCATGGATAGGTTCAAACCTTTTCCTCTCAAAACTAAAAAGAAAGTACGGAACTAAAAAGGCTGGATTTACTGGTACTCTTGACCCTTTTGCTAAAGGTGTGCTTATCATTGGTATGGGTAGTCATACTAAACTTTTTAGATTTTTAAATAAAACACCAAAAACTTACAGAGCTACTTTGTGGCTTGGAGCGAAGAGTGATAGTTTAGATACTGAGATGATAGAAAATGTGGAATTTTTAAAAGAGTATTCTACCCAAGTTATAGAAGATGCTGTTAACTCTTTAGAAGGTGATTTAGAGTATGAACCACCTATATTTTCAGCTAAAAAGATTAATGGTCAAAGAGCTTATGACTTGGCTCGTGCAGGTCAAGAGGTAAAATTAAATAAAATTAATTCTACTATATATGATGTGAAGCTTGTACATTACTGTCACCCTTTTGTTACTTTTGAAGCAACCGTTTCAGAGGGAACTTATATCCGTTCACTTGGTAGGATAATTGCCCATAAGTTAGGTGTGAAAGATGGTAGTTTAAGTGCTTTAGAGAGATTAAATGAGGGTCAGTTTATATATGAAAATGAAAAAGCATTAGATATAAAAACATCTCTTAATATACCTCAAAATAGTTATACAGGTGATATGGATAATCTAAAATATGGAAGAGTCCTTGCTTTAGAAGATTTAGAGATAAAAGAAGATGGATATTATTGGCTTGATAATGGTGATAATATCTCGATTATAAATATAGTAGATAAAAAAGTAAAATATGAATTAGGTAGGATATACACATGTTAGTATTGGCAAGAAAACTAGATGAATCGATAAAAATAGGTGACAATATAGAAGTAAAAGTATTATCTATAGAAAATGGTGTTGTTAAACTTGGTATTGAAGCACCAAGAGATATAGAGATACTAAGAAATGAACTTTTAGAAAAAGTAAAAGATGCAAATATAGCTGGTTCAAAAACTGTTCAAGATAAAGAGTTAGATATTTTAAGTAAGTTATTAAAAAAGTAGTAGTGGATGAAAACTTATAAATCTTATGCAAAAGTAAATATTTTTTTAAAGGTTACAGGTATGAGGGGAGATTATCATGAGATATTATCCCGTTTTATGAGAGTTGATAGTTTATATGATGAACTAAGGTTTATCTCAAAAGATTCTGATGATTTTGAGATAAGGGGTGAGTTTTCATGTTCAACTTCTCAAAATACTATCTATAAAGCTTATGAAGCATTACTTCAATACACAAAGAGTATAGAGTTAAAAGAGTTTATGAAAAACCATGCTGTTGAGGTGAAGAAAAATATCCCAGCATTTGCAGGTTTAGGTGGTGGAAGTTCTAACTCAGCAACATACTTAAAGATGTGTAATGAGATTTTAAATCTTGGATTGACATTAGATGAACTTGCAACTATAGGTCTAAAAGTTGGTGCTGATGTTCCATTTTTTGTATATGGCTATGATAGTGCAAATGTAAGTGGGATAGGGGAAGTGGTTGAAAAATTTGATGAACCTTTACTTAAGTTTGATACATATACACCAAAAGTTGAGATAAGTACACCAAAAGTTTATGTAAGTTATAGGGAAAATTTTTATAACCCTATAGATGAAGATGAGGTAAACTACTACACTTCAGTAAAAAGTGAAGATGTTTTAAAAGCAAAAACACCACAAGAGTTAAATGACCTTTTTGTACCAGCATTAAAAGAGTATAAAGAGTTAAAACAGCATCAAAAAGATGGTTACTTTTTTAGTGGTAGTGGTAGTAGCTTTTTTAAACCTTTAAAAGGAAATTAAATGTGCATGAAAATACATGATAAATATATAGACCCATTTACAGATTTTGGTTTTAAGTGGCTCTTTGGAACAGAAGAAAATAAAGCACTACTAATAAGCTTCTTAAATGATTTACTAGATATAGAATATAAGATAGTAGATATAACATACAGAAA
>CAZSWW010000221.1:0-2962 GCA_964611265.1 uncultured Sulfurimonas sp.
AATTAAAAATGTCTTGTTCATCTTTTACTCTTTTTTTTATATGAAAGTATTATATAACTTCTATGTTAGGTTAATGTTAAGTAAAATAACTTAAATTACAACTTGATTGACATCCACTCAACTCTTATGATATAATCCCACTTAATAAATTAATAATTATAAGGAATAAAAATGGCAAAATCTTTATATAAAACTCTTGAGATAAATGACAATGCTAGTGAAGCAGAGATTAAAAAGGCATATAGAAAGTTAGCAAGAAAGTATCATCCCGATGTAAATAAGGATAAAGATGCTGAAGATAAATTTAAAGAGATAAATTCAGCTTATGAAATTTTAAGTGATAAAGAGAAAAAAGCTCAGTACGATATGCATGGTGATTCTATGTTTGGTGGACAAAATTTTCATGATTTTTCACGTTCACATAGTGGTGCTGGTTCAGCTGATTTGGATGAGATACTAAGACAAATGTTCGCTGGTGGTGGAGGTTTTGGTGGTGGCAACCCATTTGGTGGTAGAGGTGGTTTTGGTAGAGGTTTTGAGCAACAAAAACCAAACCTAGATATACAAACAAGTGTAACTATACCATTTGTAGTATCTGTTCTTGGTGGTTCACACTCTGTATCAGTAAATGGTGAAAGATTTGACATCAAGATACCTGCTGGTGTAAACAGTGGTGAAAAGATGAGAGTAAAAGGTAAAGGTCATGCTCAAGGTGGTGTGGCTGGTGATCTGTTTTTAAAAATAACAGTAGCAGAATCTCCAGAATATAAACGAGATGGCAACGACCTAATCAAAACTTTTGATGTTCCTTTATATGCAGCACTGTTTGGTCAAAAGATTGCTATCCAAACTTTAGATAAAGAGATAAAACTAAAACTTCCAAAAAATACAAAAAATGGACAAAGTTTTCGTGTAAAAGATATGGGTGCAATGGATAGAAAAACAAAAACTCGTGGAAATCTATACCTAAAAGCAAACATTATTTTACCAAATATCGATGAATTAGATGAAGATTTAGTTCAAATGATGGAAGAAAAACTGCCAAAGGAGTAAAAGATGCATCATCAATATGACGAACCAGTTTACCTTATAAGTGTTGTTGCTAAGATTTTAGATATTCACCCACAAACTCTTAGACAGTATGAAAGGGAAAACCTTATCACCCCAGCAAGGTCAAGTGGACGGATTAGAATGTATTCTCAAAGAGATATAGACAAGATAAAACTTATACTTCGTCTAACTCGTGAACTTGGTGTAAACTTAGCTGGTGTAGATATTATACTTAGACTTAAAGATAATGTTGATGAGATGGAAGATAATATCGCAGAGTTAAGACATGAGTTAGCAAAAGCTAAAAATACTCATTCTATATCTCCAAACAGAGCATTAGTCACGAAACGAAGTCTTTATGAGATGATTATATTTGAAAATTAATCATCTCACTATTGCTTAGGCAATAAATATATAACTTAACCCTAGTATAGCTAACAATCTAAATAAAGCTATACTAAAAGTACCTATTATATTTCCTATCTGACAACTTGTACAAGAACTAAACTTTTTACCCTCATAATAACCATAAAAAAAGTAACCTATGTTTACACCTAAGGCTGTTAAAAATGTATTTATTTGAGTTGTCCACATCTGTTGTTGCATCTGCTCATCTACAAATAATGAAATAACAAAGATAACAACCATCAATATACTAAGTAGATTTACACCCTTTTTGAAATAATCTCGTTTAAAAACTGTTGGACAACTTTGTGCTATGGCCATATCAGCACCGTGTTCTAACTTCATCTCAAATTTTTCTCTTTCATCTGCTGTTAATTTATTTATAAAACTAGAGCCAAATGTATAATCAATCTTTCTTTGTAAAAGTATAGAAAACTCACCATCTGCTTGTAAAGATTTATCTTTTGCATCTCTATCTTGGTAAACTAAGCTTATCTCATCATATCTTATTACCTTAGCTTCTAAGTCGCCAAAATAAGCAGTTTTTTCAAGTGTAGTTTGCTTACCATTTGTTTTTATAATTCTTGGATTAATGAGTTCTAAAAAATCACCATTTTTATCTTTTACAACAACTACATTATAAAAACTACCTATTTGAAAACAAGCTAAACCATCTAAATCATTTGCTTTTATAGTATCTTTTAAATCATCTAAAAGTGCAAAAAGTTCATCATCGAATTTTCTTACATCTGTAGAGTATTCTACACTAGGAGGGGTTGGGTATGTGATTATATTTTTTATCATTTATAAATTCTTATGGTGGTTTTTAGAGAATGTGGGGTTGTAGAGGTAAAAACCTCTACAATAGTTTTAGTGACTTTTACTTACAACCACTAACATTTTTAGGTTAATAATTGTAAATCTTATAACTTGCCAAATAAGACAAGTTCTTAATTTTTTTGCAAAAGTACCTGGCATCATTGTCAAAGTAAATTGCTCATGTTTTTGAAAGTTTATTTCTTCTTTTTTCATAATAATAGTCCTTATTTTATTTTTATTCTGGGATTAAAGTCCAACCTGGATTAAGTTTTGCTTTGTGGATAAACATAAAGTGAAGTATATGTTTTATCCAGTGTCCAGCAAGACCAATTTCACCAAATGTATACTCTGTATCACGACCAGTACCTGGGTATTTGTCAAAGTCAGGAACAACAGGGTAAACAGTCATAGCAGCAGCAGTACCACTAAATACACCTTTACCAGCAGAAGCAACACATGCAGCACCCATTTCAGACATAGAAGCTTCATGTAGTTTAGCACTTTCACCTTTAGTCATTAAATCACATACAGAGTGAGCAACAGCTTTACCGATGATACCTGAAGGCATACCAGTTCTTGGTGGAGTTGGATTGATTGGTGTTCCATTTGGAGAACTCATTGGTTTAGATATGATGTGTGGTGGTGCAAATGCAATACCAGCAGCAAACATATTTTTATAATCAGGATT
>CAZSWW010000222.1:0-2931 GCA_964611265.1 uncultured Sulfurimonas sp.
CGTCTCGGTACGAATATCTATATATTTTTAAATCCGTATGGGGGCAGATTTTAGAGTTATGATTATATCTGATTTTTACTATATATGCAAATTTAATAGTAGTTATAGGCATTACCAAGCTACACTTTTACCCTAGAAATCAAATAGGAAAAGTTTTTATCATTACTAATTGTTACTATATATTAGGATCATCTTACGAGAATCAAAGAAGTATCTAAAAATTCTATATCTTTTAAGTAAGAGACCATAAATAACTTCATAGCCAACAACATTTAAAAGGTTTATATACAAGGCGAACTTTCGCCTCATATCTCATATCTTCTCAAGCCATTGGCTATGAAGTTATTTATGGTCTCTTACTTAACATAGTTTTATCATTAGGAAGTACAACAAGAATATGACCATTATCATCTTTATTCTAAACAGAATAAAACTCTAGCAATAGCAGGAAATTGAAGTTGTTCAAAAATCTTTTTCACTTAGATGCTAAAAACTCAACAGTTGTTATACTTCTAGCACCATTGTTACTTTTAGATTTTATCTATAAGTTCTTGAACTGTCTGTTTATCTAAACTTGTAATCTCAATGATAGTATCTATATCTAAGCCTTTTTTTATAGATTTGATAGCTATTTCAATAGCACCTTTTTCAATACCTTTTTCAATACCTTTTTTTTCAGCTTTTCTCTCAGCAGTTTTGATGGCATTTATCTCATCAAACTCTTTAAGTCCTATATAATCATATACTTTCATCTCTTCTTTATTCCATTGAGTTTGAGTAGCAATATGGAAAGCTTCTTTAAACTCTTTTATATCTTCATACTCTTTTGGTATTAGGTCTAAGTTTGATGCATTTTTTATAAAGTATATCCATTTATCTAATATAGTATCTAACTGCTTTAACTCTTTAGTGAATTTTGATAGTTCTAAAAATGTAAATTCAAAATCATCTATATCTTGTTTAGTAGTTTCTTGATTTATGATTAGGTGTCTTGATATATAACTTTCATTATCAAACATATTAAAGTTAAGTATCCCTATGAAATATACTTTTTTGAGTTTAGAATAATCATAACCTTTATTTAATTGTTCTACATAAGCCTTAGATGTATAGTAAAGACTTCTTTTTGCAAAATCACCTAAATCTTTTTTTTGCATCTCTATTATAAATTTTTCTTTATTCTTATTTGTAGCTTGTATATCTAAAATTGTTTCTTTTAACTCTTCTATCTTAGGAACTTGATAAGGATTTAACAACGATATATCTACTATAGTTTTTTCATTTTTAAAATCAAGAATACTATTTAAGAAAGATATTAAAATATCTTTATGGTTTTCATCTCCAAATATCTTTTTAAATGCTAGGTCATTTTTTGGGTCTGCAAATCTCATAGTTTAATCTCCTTATTGTTATTTATAATGTTGATTATAGCTAATATTTTATTTATAGAAAATCTCTTACTATAGAGATATTGAAAATTCAATTATACTACTCTTCTTTACCCTTTTTCTTCATAATATTTACCCATACTCTGAGATGATTCAACTTCATTATAAACTTTAGAAGTTTTGTTATAGTTTATTATCTCTTTTGAAAGTTTTTATTATTACTAATTATTACTGTATATTAAAATTTGATAAGCTTGATGAACAGTGTTTGTTTTTGCAGAAAAATTAGTTTGAGTTGTGAAAATCTAAATGCTATGCCACTAATTTAATCGTATATTTTAAAGCAAAATTTTACTAGCAACTGCCATAACAGCACTCTCAGAACGCATAACCATTGGGTTGTTTAGTCTAAAAACCTTTTGTGATTTTAAAAACTCTTTTTCATCACTAGAAAAACCACCCTCACAGCCTATTAAAATAGTTTTAAAATCATCAGCATTATTTAAGATATTATCACAAAAATCAAAAACTTTGGTATCTGGATATTTAGCTATAAATTCTTGTATATTTTTACAATTATCAAACTCCATCATAGATGTTCTACCACATTGCTGAGAAGATGCATCTAAAATTCTTTCAAATCTGTTATAATCAAATTTAAAATTTTTCTGACTTCTATCACAATCTATAAAAGTTATCTTACTAACACCTATCTCATTTAAAGATGCTAAAACTTTTTCAACTGATTTAACATCTATTTTACACCAACCTACATGAAGATTTTTAAAACTTTTAACCTCTTGTTCTATAACTCTAACAAGTTCAAGTTCCAATAAGCGACCATCTAAATTTGTAATTTTATAAGAATAAAGTTTTTTTATATCTACTTTATTTCTAAAATCTATAACATCATCTACACTATGTCTTCGAACTTTTACAAGGTATTTAAACAGTTCACCTTTTATCTTAATATTTTGTTTTGAAGCATCTTCATGAAGTATATATATCAATTTAAAGTCCACATCCAAATAGATATACTAAAAACCATAACAACTTCAATCATAAATATTTTTAATACATATTTTTTATAATTAGCAAGAGCATCTACTGTCAATGGATTTACCCATTTTAGTCTTGAAGCCCGTTTAGATTCTAGTACCATTAACGATATAATAAAAACTATCATAATAATATTTTCAACACTAAAATCAAGATGTTTAGCAGCCATCATAACAACACCTGTAAAAAACACTATCCCTATAGCAGTACCACTAATTGGGTTAAATAATCGCATAGCTCTTGTATATTTTTTTATATCTTTTGCTGTTATAAGAAAAATAAAATTTACTAAAATAACACCTAAAACAAAAAATACACCATAATTATGAGTAACTATACTCATGTCATACATCTCATTCATTTTATACCTTAAATTTTATATGAATTATAACATAATTTTATTTTCTATATTTAAGTAAAAGGGCATAAATAATTAGAATGAAATTGTACTTCTTACCAAAATTGTTTTTTTAGGTCTATGTGT
>CAZSWW010000223.1:0-2913 GCA_964611265.1 uncultured Sulfurimonas sp.
AAATCTTCTAGTTGCCCATGCTCATAGATGCCACTCTCAGCTACTATAATTTTACCATTTGGTATCATAGGGATAAGGTCATAACAAAGGTTCATATCCATCTCAAAAGTTTTTAGATTTCTATGGTTTATACCTATGATGTCACTTCCAGCATATATAGCTTTTGTAAGGTCTGTTTTATCATGAACCTCAACAAGTGCTTCCATACCTAAATGTCTCGTATATGCTAACAGCTCTTTTAACTCTTTTTTACTAAGTGCTGCTGCAATAAGAAGTATAAAATCAGCACCATGAACTACAGCTTCAAGTATTTGATACTTTGATACTATAAAATCTTTTCTTAAAAGAGGGATGCCAACATATCTTCTTATCCCACCTAGATAATCAAGTGAACCTTGAAAAAAGTGTGGTTCAGTTAGTATCGAGATAGCAGAAGCACCTCCCCTTTCATAAGACTGAGCTATAGCCAACGGGTCAAAATCTTCACGAATTACACCTTTTGATGGTGATGCTTTTTTAACCTCAGAGATGATTCTATACGGGTCTTCTTCTGTTGCTTTTAAGTAAGGTATAACATCTCGTGGGGCTCTTGCATTGTATGCTAGTGAACGACCTAACCAGTCAAGAGAAAACTCTTTTTCCCTTTTTGCTAAATCTTCTTTTGTCTTTTTTATAATATCATCTAAAATCATTTTTTTCCTTTTTTGTATTTAAACAGTTATCTATCGACTTGATATGAGATAAAATCTCTTCATGTGTACCACCATCAAGCTTTATAACTTTGTTCATAATTGATTTTGCTTTTTTACATCTACCTTGCTTATAATAACCCCATGCCAAAGAGTCCATATAAAAAGATGCTTCTGGCTGAACCTTTAAAGCTTTTTTTATGTACTTTATACCTTTTTTTATATCTATCTCATGGTCTATTAAAAGATAACCATAGTAGTTTAGATATAAAGCTGTATTTTTTTCAGCTATAACTTTTTCAAACTTTTTAGAGATACTTAAAATATCTTCTGATTTTAAATTATCCTGTTTACTTTCATATTCATATATCGCACTTTTACCTAAATACTCTATATCACCAGTTTCATTATAGATATATTCAGCCAATAAAAAAGCTTTTTTATAGTTTTTTATTTTTAAATAAAGTTCTAAAAGTAGATTATCATCACTTTTAGTCTCTTTTAAAAAGTCTATAAGTTTTAAGTACTCTTTTTTATACTGATAAATTTGAACTATCTTTTTTGACACTCTCTCATCTGGATTTACTTTATAGTACCTTAAATATGCAGATAAAAGTCCATCTATGTTGTTTTCATCACTATAAAAACTAATAAGTCTAGTGCATATAAGTTTAGAACAAGAGTAAACACGAGAATGTGTTTCTAACTGTGCTATAGCCTCGTTTTTTCTTCCTAAATTCACATATAAAATGATTGATATTCTATCTAAAATTTTTTCATTGTAGTCTTTCATATAAGCACTCTCAAGATACTTAACAGCTTTATCAAACTTTTTTTGAGATACATATAAATCACTTACAAGTAAGTAATCATCTGCTTTTTTACTTAACTTTACTAAGTTCAATGCCTTAGTTTCTGCTTCTTTCATTTGAAAAAGGTTGATAAGTGCGATAACTTCCATCCTCTTTGTAAATAGATCATCTGGTTCTTTTTTAGCTATAAGTAAAATATCTTCATACTTTTTAGCTACAAGTAAATTACTTAAAGAACGATGCAGATACTCTTTTTTAGTTGATTTTTCATAAAGGATGTCAAATAATTTTGAAGCTTGTATATTTGCTTGTAATTGTTCTGCATGAAGTGCTAAAACTATATACTTATCTTCCTCTGGAAAGACTTTTTCATAACCTTTTATAACCACTTTTTGAGAAGAACAAGCACTAAATAAAAATAAAAAGAGAAGAAAAAAGAAACTTTTAATCGACATCATCTAAAATCCCTGGACACTCTTGTTTTAACTCATCTACTCTTGCTTTATAGTAATCCCAAAAAGGAAAAGTTGAGCATTGTTTTGGACGAGCTTCATAAATCTTGCATCCATTTATCTCTCTATCATAAAAGATGCACTCATAACTATCACCAAATTTATTTTCTTTTATAGAGTATTTATAACCCTTTTTAAAAAGATAATCTTGAACAAGTGTTTGCATCTCTATACCCAACACTTCACAAATCTTTTCAGCTTCTACTCTGTTTACATATATATAACCACTCTCACCAGTACAGCATCTTCCACCACAACTAGCACAAGCAGATGAATCGAACTTATAAGGATAATTTTCTTTTTTTATAATTGACATTTTATACTCTGTGTTTTTGCTTTTTTATAGATAGCTTTAGCTTCATCTGAGAACTCTTCACCATCAAAACATATAAATGGTTGCCAAACTTTCATCATAGCATTTGAACCATTTCTAGCATGGACTAAAACTATAGATGCTACTCTATCTTTTTTTGGATGTACAAATTGTACATCTACTACCCTCATATTAACCTTATCTAACTCTGCACAAATCAACCCAAACTGCGAAGCATCGTAACAAAAAATAAAATGAGACTTTGGTCTGAGAACTTGTGAAACTTTTTTAAAAAAATCACCTAAAGGTAAGTTTACATTGTATCGTGCATTGAACAACACTTCATCTTTACTTTTTGTAGAGGTAGAGTTATAAAAAGGTGGATTTGAGATGATGTAGTCATACTTTTCATCAACTTCAAAATCTAAAAAATCTGTTTTATAAAGTTTATAATCTATCTTGTTTACTCTTGCATTTATAGTAGAAAACTCTACAAATATATCTTGCTTCTCTACAGCTTCAAGCTGAACTTTCTTATTATCACGAGCAACCAATAAGCCAACTATACCACAACCAGCACCAACATC
>CAZSWW010000224.1:0-2908 GCA_964611265.1 uncultured Sulfurimonas sp.
AAATTTTGCAAATAGGAAATTTAGACAATAATGAAGATAATTAAAAAGATATTTTTTACAATTTTGATACTGGGCTTTTTAACCCCTTTTGCAGTTCTTGGTTACTTCCTAACTCAAGTTAAATACGATATATCATCTTTAGTTGATTATAACCCTAAAATATCTACAAAAATATACGATAAAAATGGTGATAAAATAGCTACTATTTTTGATAAAAAGCATAGATATTATGCCCCTTTTAACGAGATACCACCCCGTGCTATAGAGGCTCTTGTAGCTATAGAAGATACCACCTTTTTTGAACATCCAGGGATAAATATAGAAGCAATCTTTCGTGCAGCTATAAAGGTTATAAAAGCTGGTAGTGCTGTAGAGGGTGCTAGTACAATTACCCAACAACTTGTAAAAAACAAACTTTTAACTCGTGAAAAAAAGCTTTCTCGTAAGATAAAAGAAGCGATATATGCTATAAAAATAGAGCATGCTTTAACTAAAGAACAGATACTAGAGAGATACCTAAATGAGATATATTTTGGTCATGGATATTATGGTATAAAAACTGCAGCAGATGGGTACTTTCATAAAAAACTCTCAGATTTAACCATAAAAGAGATAGCTATCTTAGTAGGTCTTCCTAAAGCTCCAAGCACTTATGCACCTACTAAAAACTATGATATATCTATGGGCAGAGCAAATCGTGTTTTATCACGGATGCATATACTAGGTTGGATAAATGATGATGAGTACAACTCATCTGTAGAAGAAAACCCGATGGTATACAACGATACTCTAACACAAAATAAAGCTCCTTTTATAGTTGATGAAGTGATGCGAAGAACTAGAAATATGGGGATAAAAGACATAAAAACTGGTGGCTATGAGATATATACTACCATAGATTTAAGACTACAAAAAGCAGCTATAACTTCACTAAAATATGCTTATGACTTATCTTTAAAAAGAATTGAAAAGTATAAAATTAATGAGCAAAAGAAATTGGCAAGAAACCCTTTGTTTGAACTTTCAGATGTCAATACAACTTTGCTAAATGGTGCTATAGTAAGTGTAGAAGCAAAAACTGGAGATATTTTAGCACTTGTTGGTAGTGTTGATTATAAGAAAAGTTCATACAATCGTGCTACACAAGGTCGAAGACAACCAGGAAGTGCTTTTAAACCTTTTATATACCAAGTAGCCGTTGATTTGGGTTATAGTGGTGCTACTAAGCTTATAGATATAGCAAAAACTTATGAGTATGAAAAAGATGGTAAAGATATGAAGTGGCAACCAAGAAACTATGAAAAAGATTATAAAGGGCTTATCACTCTTAGAGAAGCTTTGGTTCACTCAAGAAATCTAGCAACTATAAATCTTGTAAATGACATAGGTTTAAACCAACTTCTAAAAGAGTTTAAAAAGTTTGGTATAAAAAACTTACCACACGATTTATCTATATCACTTGGAACTATCTCGTTATCTCCATTGCAATTAGCACACTACTATAGTTCATTTGCAAATCATGGGATTCAAACTGAACCATATCTTATAAAGCAGATAAAACAAGATGAACACCTTATTTATGAACATCATTTAAAAGATGTATTTATAACAGAAGCCACTCAGGCATATATCATGACTACTATTTTAAAAGATGTAGTAAACAGAGGGACAGGTAGAAGAGCAAGAGCAAAAGGTATAGAACTAGCAGGAAAAACTGGTACAACTAACAACAACATAGATGGATGGTTTGCAGGTTATTCACCAACTATACAAACTATAGTATGGTTTGGAAATGATGACAATACTCCGATGTATAAAAGGGAAACAGGTGGTAGGATAGCTGGACCAGCATTTAGCAAATACTATACAAATGTTTTAAAACTATACCCTCAGATACAAAGAAAATTTGAGCAACCTGAGGGGATTATAGAAGTAGATATTGACGATAAAAAAGAGTATTTTAGCGATATATCTAAACCCCCTCGCATAGAGCAAGAGTTAGACCCAGAAGCTGAGTTAGTCTTCTGATGGTTTACGAGATTTGATTTTAATAGTTTTACCTACTTTTTTAGGTGCATCATATCTATCTCTAGGAGTTCCATCATAACGGTGGTTTCTCTCTCCACTTTTACCTGAAAATATAGCTTTACCATTTTCATCTTTGCCTAAAAACTTGTTTGGAGCTTTCTTCTTCTTTTTCCATTTATCTGGAGTTTCAGACTTATCTGACTTTTTAAAATCTTTTTTTGGTTTGTCAAATTTTGGTTTATCAAACTTTGGCTTATCAAAAGATTTTTCTTCAACATTTCCAGTTCTTTCATCGTATCTTTTTTTAGCTACCTCTTTTATCTTTTGTTTTGACATTTTTTTATAAGCTGATTTATCGTCTTCATTTTTTTCAATAACTTGTGGTTCATAACCGCTTATAATCTCTTGTTTTATAGTTCTACCAAGAAGAGTCTCAATAGGATATAGTTTTTTATGTTCACTAGCATCAACAAGTACAACAGCCATCTGAGTAGCTTTTGCAACTCTAGCTATATAAAAGATAGCAGTATCAGGCAGATCATAACTGATAAGGTAATCAAATGTAATCTCTTTGTTTGTAATAAGTTCTTTATCTGACAATATAGTTACATTCTCAGCGATAATATTTTCTTTTAGCATATCATTGCTACTTGAAGATACTATAACAATATTATTTTTTGCATTTCTTGCTACTATCTCTGTGATAAGAGCTAGTTTTCTTTCAGTTGGGCATGGATGGATGCGATGGTTATTTGGTTTAATAGTGATAGTTGTTTTCGACATGGAAAAACCTTATTTAAAGTATTTTGAGATTATACCTTAAAGTTGCTTTAAGTAAGATGTTTTTGAAAAAAATCAGGTATTTTTTTATCTAAGTAGT
>CAZSWW010000225.1:0-2825 GCA_964611265.1 uncultured Sulfurimonas sp.
TCACGACCTTGTAAAATCGTCTCTATACCACGAAATAGTGTAGAAGCTGTATAAGCATCTACGATAGTGTTGTTTTCATCTATAACTGCTTCAACTCTTAAGTGTCCCTCTATCCTAGTGATAGGATCAACGATAATATGTTTTTTTGCCATTACTCTTCTCCTTCTTTCTTACCTGCTACTGCACTAGCTGCTGCATGGATACCTATACCGATACCAGCTGCTGTTAAAAGTCCTAAACCAAACTCATCAACAGTTTTTTCAACTCCACCTGTTGGTGCTTTGATATTTGCATCTGCCATTGGTCTTTCATAAGCATATTTATCCCAGAAATCTGGTTCAGAACAACCAATACAACCACGCCCAACTCCAACTGGCCAGTTTACACCCTCGTTATAACGGATGATAGAACAGTTATTAAATGTCATAGGACCTTTACAACCAACTTTATAAAGACAGAAGTTGTTTTTAGCACCCTCATCACCCCATTCTTCTACAAACTCTCCAGCATCAAAGTGAGCTCTTCTTTCACAGTTATCGTGGATACGGTAACCAAATGCAAACTTAGGTCTTAAAAGTGAATCCAACTCTGGAACTTGACCAGTTAAGATATAGTGGATGATAACACCTACCATATTTGCAGGATTTGCTGGACAAGCTGGAATATTTATAAGTGGTTTATTTTTAACAACATCCATAACACCAACTGCACCTGTAGGATTTGGTGAAGCTGCTGGAACACCACCAAATGTTGCACAACTTCCAACTGCTACAATAGCTGCTGCATGTTTTGAAATTCTCATAAGATGGTCATGCATAGTCTCGCCCTCAGCACCAATAGTACCAAACTGACCATTCATACCCATAGGAACTGCACCCTCAACAAAAAGCAGATACTTGTCTTTAAAAGTGTGCATTGCATCTTCAAGTTGAGCTTCAGCTTGATGCCCTGATGCTGCCATAATAGTTTCATTGAATTCTAAAGAGATGATGTCTAGTAAAATCTCATCTATTTTTGGACCATCTGAGCGAAGCATAGCTTCAGTATTTCCTGCACAGTCTGAAAGTTCTATCCATATAACTGGAGCTCTGTTCATCATAAGTGCTGCATCTGCAACAAGTGGAGTAAATGAAGATGGAAGCATAAGCATACCTGTTACAGCACTAGCCCATTTCATAAAATCACGACGATTTACACCTTGATCTTCTAGTAAATCATCTATACTTAAACGATTTTTTCTTGGTGTTTGAGTTTTTAACTCTTCTATTCTTGCTTGACATGATTGAAACAGTTTTTCATAATGAGCATCACCCATATTTGTCTCAACTCTTGCGCTTTTAGATGTAAAAAGCTTCTTTACAGCTTCTATCTTATCTCCCATAGCCAACTCCTCTTAATTTCTATTAAATGAATAATCATTCAATATAATACTAAGATGAAACTTAAACAATTATTATAATTTTTAACTTAATCTGAAGATATAAATTTGTTATATTTTTTTTGGACTAAAAAGAACTAATGTGTAGTACAAACCGAACAAACATCAAAAGTACGAAATATAAACTGAGCTTCCTCTTGTGTTACATTTTGCATAGCTTTTTGTGCAGGGGTGGGATGTTCTCTTGTAGAACTTCCTATGTTAAACTGTGTTGGGGTGATAATACTATAGTTCTCTATAATACCATTTTTTATAGATACTTTGTGTAAAAGTGGACCTCTTGGAGCTTCTACTACACCAAGACCAGATGCAGTTACTTTTGAAATATCTACAATTTTAGTAAAAGATGCTTCACTTATATCTATACCATTTAACATATCTTTTGAATGTTTTAGTAGATAAGCAAGTTCAAAAACTCTTGCCATAACTCTTGAATATGCACTATCTTTAAAGCGACGATGCATATTTTTAACTATGGGAAAGTTTACAGATATAAGTCTAGCCATAGAACCAACCTCATAAAAAGTACCTTTATAATGTGCATTTTTTGCATAAGAATCTTGGTTTGGAGAGTATGACCCCATAGTATCTATATACTTAGCATCTACATTAAATGGTCTTGTTTGTTGTAGTTTTGATGGCTTTGAAAAACTATGCTCACCAACGATTAAAAACCTATCGTAAGCAAAACCTTTTTCATTCATCTTTGCTTTTATAAGTGAGCTTTCTATATATGATATATCACTATCTAGTTTATTGAAATCTTTACAAGACTCAAAAGATAAAAACTCATCTAGTGAAGTTCCTAATGTTTCTTTCTCGAAAAAACCTATCAACTCATCTACATAAGATTCAACTTTTAACAAGTCCATATTTGTAAAATCCGTTGTGATGCCATTTGGTATCATATATGAGGAGTGTGGCCATTGACCAGCAAATGTAGCAATAGCTTTAGATGCTATGCTTGAAGCATAAGCACCTTTTAGAGGTGTTTGAACTTTTTTAGACTTTGTAAGCTTTTCAAGTTCTGGCATCATAGTTAGATATATCCATTTAAAATGGTTTTGTATCATCTCCATTATAAGTGTAAATTCTCTAACTTTTTTAACTTTTTTAGAAAGATTTATACTAAAACCAGCATTTTTATAAGCATCTTCTATCGCTCTAACTGTTGCCATAAGGTGTGCATGACCACAGATGCCACAAACCCTTGGTGTTATCACCAAAGCATCTAGTGCATTTTTACCTTTTAACATAGACTCCATACCACGAAAATGTGGAAATGCTATAGTTGTAAAATCAACCAAATCATCTTTCATATCAAAGTATAAAGAAGCCTCCCCCTCTATCTGATTAATTATTTGTTTTGTAATCAATTAGTTTTCCT
>CAZSWW010000226.1:0-2796 GCA_964611265.1 uncultured Sulfurimonas sp.
TAATCTCTACTCTTTTCTTTGGATTCAAACTCAAACCCTTACTAAACTCTTTTTGAGAAAAATCAAGTATATCCACTACTTTAGCTTTTATTACATACTCACTTAAACTTTGTGGTATCTCTTTTAGTTCTCCTAAAAAGTTTTGTTTTATAAGAGTATTTATCTTTGTACTATCACTTACATTTTGTGGATTGTAGAGTGGTGTTTGAATATTATCAAGATTTAGTATATTTTCTAGTAGGTTTTCTTCATCTTCTGTTTTTGTAGTAGTATGTTGAGAAGTTATATATTTTATCCCCTCATCACCTTTTCTACCACTCCATTCATAGCCTAAAAACTTTTTGTTTTTAGCTCCGTCACTCGGTGCTTTTATAAGTAGTGTTTCTCTTTTGTTTATATATGCTAAACAAAAGTAGTAAAGTTTATCTTTTTCTATCTCTCTTATATGCTTTAAAAGTTTTTGTTTCTCTATTTGCTCTTTTTCTTCATCTGTTTTTGCTTTGTATTGTCTTTGTTTTTTACGATTTTTTGTTTCAGTTGATTTTTCAAACTCTTTTTTATACTCGTCAAATATCTCTATTTGTAAAAGTTTTTCATCATACTCATTTTTTAAAAGTGTTTTATAAAGTTCTATATCTACTTCTATATGTTGACAATATGCTTTAAGTAAGTCTCTATCTTTAAAAAGTTCATTTATAGTAAAATCTCCACTAAACCAAACATCACACATATTTTTAAGATGCTCTGCCATATCTGGGTTTGATGCTCTTTTTTCTAAAAATAGTGTTACGGTATTTGTTCCAGTTTTTCCAAAAGTACCATTTCCAAACTCTGCTATGGCTATGATGTCAAAGTATTTTAAAAGTATCTCTCTTGTTTTAACATAGATATTGTTACCACTTCCTTTTGAGAGAATTGAGCTAGGAAGGATTAAACCTGCTACACCTCCACCTTTTAAAAGCTGTTTAGTTTTTTCTACAAAAAAGCACTCTATTGCATTGTTTGCACTAAAATTTTTCTCTTCAAGTGTTGTTAAGAGTTCATACTCTTTTCTTTCATCTTCTGTTAGTGTCTCTAAAAAACCTTTTACACTATATGGTGGGTTTGCTACAAGTAGGCTAAAATCTTCTTTTTTTACTTTTGATTTTTTACTTAAAGCATCAGCATATATGATATTTATATCATCTTGAGCATACATAAAAGCACTTACTTTTGCTACTTTTGAGAGTCTGTACTCTTTTTCTATCCCTACTATATTTTTATGTTTCTCTTTTGGAAAGTTATTTGCTACTTCATTTAGAAAGTGTCCTGCTCCACAAGCATAATCTATCGCTTTTGGCTCATCCTCTTGTAAAACTTTTTCAATAGGTAAAGAGTTTACTATAAACTTCACTATCGGCATAGGGGTAAAAAACTGCCCCTCACTCTGTTTTATACCTTGGTCTAAAAACCCCTCAAACATATCTCCTAAGAACTGGTTATCCCCACTTCCAGTAAGGCGAATATCTTGAAGCATCTTTACCACTTTTAAGAGAACTTCAAAGTTTTGGTAAAAAAGCTCTTCATTATGTACATCTATAAAACTAAAGTCATTATTTGTAAAAAATTTTAGTTGTTTAAAGAAGTTATCTATTTGTCTTTTTGTTTCATTTGGATTATCTTTAAAAATACTAAAGGCTTTATCTATCTCATTATTTTCTATGTAAGTTATATCTTCACCTAAAAACTTTTTCATACCTACTTTATAGAGGTGATTAAGCCTATCTTGAAGTGAAAAAGGGTCATCATAAGCTACACCTTTATAGTAAAATTTTAACTCATCAGAGTTATTTGTCTCATCTACAACTTTACATAAGAAAAGATTTACAAGTTTATCAAAAGCATTTTCACGACCTGAGACATTATGCTGTCGCATAATAGTAGCAAATTCGTGATATTTGCCTTGTATATCTTTACTTGAAACAGTTTTTAAATCTTTTAATGAGTATTTATCTTTTCCTATATGATAAGCCTGAGTATCTTCAAAAAGTCCTTGTGTAGCATACTCTTTTTTATAAGTTTCTACCCAAACTTTATATATCTCTTCAACTGTTGAGGCTTCTTTATAGCTTTTAAGATTTGGATTGTTTTTTAAAAGTGTTTCATTGTCTTTTACATTTATAAGGTAATAGTCTGCTATAACTTTATCATCTATAAAATCACTTGCATAAAGGGCTATAAACTGTGTAGTTCTTACTTGCTGAACATACGAGAAAAGTTGTGTGGGTTTTACTTGTGTAGTGTTCCAAGCTTTACTAAACTCCCCTCCTGCTGTTTTACACTCTATAATAAGAAGTGCTTTGTTATCATTATCTTTTATAAGTATATCTGCTCTTCCTCCACTAGCACCGTGTCCAACTTGCCACTTTGGCTCAAGTTCTATATGTTCTGGCTTATACCCTTGAGAGAGAAGTCTATGTACACACTCAAAAACTACAAAGTTTTCAGACTGTTTAAAGTTACAAGTTTGTTTTTCATTTACTATAAAACCATCTTTTTCAGGATATATTAGTTTTTCATTTTTAAAATCTACTTTAAGTTCTGTTTGAAAAGTATCAAACTTTTTACTCCATACATTAGCATTTTGTAAAAAACCTAAACCATCTAATACACTTTTAAAGTTTTCTTTTTTTATCATTTTTTCTCTATGTGTTAAATTGACTTTATTTTATCTAAACTATTTTAAATCAAGCTACAAATAGCTTGTTTTATTGCCATTTTACTTTATCCCCTAACTCTTCTATAACATCATCAAAT
>CAZSWW010000227.1:0-2795 GCA_964611265.1 uncultured Sulfurimonas sp.
ATTTTGCAGTAATTGTTCATACTGTATATTTTCATTATTTTGCTGCCGTATTACTTTATTGTTGCTATCTAGTAATTTTTTATTTAAATCAAGCATTTTATTAATATTATCTTTGTACTTTACTATCTCTTTATTGTCGCTTATTAAATTAATTAAACTTTTTATACCAGTAGTAGCTATTTCTTCATCTGAACTATTTATTATAACTTCTATATCTAAATTTTCTACTGAGGAGTTCGTTGTTACTACTTGCTTTCCTTGCATTTCATTATCCTTTAGTAAAAGCCAATCAGGCTCACTTTCTTGTCTTATTTGTAGTTCATTCTTATATGCTTCTTCGTCAAGTTCTCGATCTTTTTCCATACAAACATTATCAAACTTTGTAAATTCATCATACTGTTTATGACGATTCAAATCAGATAACATTTCCTTGTATTTTGGAAGCATTATTTTGCAATTTATAAAACATATATTATAGTTTTTCCAATAAGTCTCTTCTAGCATTAACTTTATTGTCATTAGTGTATAAAATTGAGGATATTGATTACTTTGTGTAGGAATTTTTATCAGTTCTTTGAATAAATCATCTATTATGGTAATAATATAGTTCTCATATATTTGCTTAAATAATTTAATTTCATTATCTTCAAGATGTATTCCAAAAATAGTGTTGTTGTGTATTGTACTTAACATATCGTATAAAGGGTATTTAAAATTAACTTTAGCACTCTTTGGAGAGTTTGTAAAATCAATTTCAAAACTAATAAGATTTTTTGAGAAAGAAGTGGCATTAACTATATTAAAGAGATTAAAGAGTTTGTATTTTGTATTTTTTGTTGGATTTGATAAATTATTTAATTCAGTGGTATCAAATTTATTAATTATATTAGTAACTATTGTTCCATCTTTTGTAGTAATAACTTTTTTAAATATATTAAGAGTTAATTTTTTTAAATAGAAATGTACGGAATCATCTATTAGTAAATGACTACATGATTCTTTAAGTTTAGTGAGAGGATGAAATCCAATTATAGGTTTTTTATTATCATCACTTGGCAGATTCCGTATGTTGTCTATTCTAATCATTTGCTCATTGTCACAAGTACACATAAAATTATTTTTTAAACTTTTATTAAAAATGTATAGTAAATTATTTTGTTCAATACTCTCTAACCCTAAGAAAACCATTACATTCTGATAAAATGATTTTCCGAAAAAAATATCATTCGACAATATCTTTCTCCATATTTTAAAATTTATTTATTATACCATTATATAAATATCAATTCAGGATTTCTAGTAAAGCCAATAATTGCTCATCTGTTTTTTCAGGTAATAATATTCTTAATTTTTCCAATTTATTATTAATCTCATTATCTTGTTTTGGCTTCACAAGCATATCTAAGGCTTGAACTGCTCTTATTTTGTAGAAGTTAAATATCCACTGATTATACCTAGAAATTGAATAGTTACAGATAATACTTACTATAAACATCTATAAGTCCATATACAAAAGTGTGACTTAAAGTGTGACTTGAGAAAACTTAAAGAAGAAAGTGTTTTGATTAAAAGTGTTTGAAAGTTCGTAATTAAGGGATGGTGCGGATGAAAGGACTTGAACCTTCACGCCTTGCGGCACCAGATCCTAAGTCTGGCGTGTATACCAATTTCACCACATCCGCATGTGATAGTTTAACAGTTGTTAAGTTATGGTGAAATTATAGGGTAGTATTCTTAAAGTTAGATAAAAACTAGATTTTTACTAGGATTTTGTCTAGTAAGTTTGTTGGTAGCATTCTTTTTAGTGTTGCTAGTAGGTGTGTGGCGAAAGTGTTGTAGTATCTTGGTTGTGGTTTTTTTGATGTTAGTGCATCTAGTATGTTTTTTATAACTACATCTGAGTTTTTTGTGAAAGTGTCTGTTTCTTTTTTATCTACACCTAGTAGCTGTTCTTTGTACTCTTTTTCAAAGATGCTACCTTTTGCTGTTACATTTTTTTTAAACATCTTTGTTGCATTTTTTCTAAAGTCTGAACGGACTGGCCCTGTGTTTATAGTGCTTACATATATATCTGTTCCCATTAGTTCTAGTCTTAGTGTATCACATAATCCTTCTATGGCATATTTTGAGGCATTGTATGCTCCTCTAAAGCGAAGGGAGATGATGCCTAAGACTGAGGAGTGTTGTATGATTCTTCCATAGCCTTGTTTTCTCATGATTTTTAGTGCTTGGTGGGTAACTTCATGAAGTCCAAAAAAGTTTGTTTCAAACTGCTCTTTTAAAACTTCTGTAGTTATATCTTCTACTGCTCCTGGTTGTCCATAACCAGCATTGTTAAGAACTGCATAGATGTTAGTGTCATTTTTTAGTATGGTTTGAAACATCTTAGATATATCTTGTGCTGATGTTACATCTAGTAGATAAGCATCTAAACCCTCTTTTTTAAGTCTATCAACATCTGCTTGTTTTCTTGCTGTTGCATAAACCTTGTAGCCATTTTTGCTTAGATAGTGGGCTGTGTCGTAGCCTATACCACTAGAACACCCTGTTATAAGTATATTTTTCATAGTTGAATTATACTAAAACTTTAGCTTAAATAAATCTTGGTTAAAATAAGAATATTTCCAAATAAGAGTATTCTTATCCGATTTATATATACTTTCGCTAACAATTTAAAATGACAAAATAAAAGGAGCCAATATGGCAACAGTAACTTTTAAAAATGATATCGTATGTAACCTAGCAGGTACAGAAGTAAATGTAGGTGATGTAGCACCAGTAACAACAGTAGTAAA
>CAZSWW010000228.1:0-2793 GCA_964611265.1 uncultured Sulfurimonas sp.
ATTGTTAGGAGTTTCTACTTGGAAGCCAATGGCTTACCAAGAAGACTTTCTAACACCTGGGATTAAACCTTTAAGAGCCATACTTCTAAAACAAATACGACAAATTCCAAAGTCTCTTAAAACAGAATGTGGACGACCACAAACTTGACATCTTGTATAACCACGAACTTTGAACTTTGGAGTTCTAGCCGCTTTTGCAATCATTGACTTTTTAGCCATTAGTTACTCACTTTAGTAAAAGGCATACCCATTTTTTCTAAAAGAGTAAAACCTGCTTTATCAGAATCAGCACTTGTTACAACTGTAATATTCATACCATGAATTTGCATGATAGAATCGTAACTGATTTCTGGGAAGATTAGTTGCTCTTGAAGACCGAAGTTATAGTTACCACGACCATCAAAACCATTTCTAGGAACACCACGGAAATCTTTTACACGAGGAAGTGCAATAGATACTAAACGGTCAAAAAAGTTATACATATTTTCACCACGAAGTGTAACACGGATACCAACAGGCATACCTTCACGAACTTTAAAACCAGCAACTGATTTTTTAGCAATTACTGTACTTGCTTTTTGACCAGCAATAGTAGTAATTGTATCTTCAATGTTTTTGATAAGCTTGTTATCTTTCATTGCAAAACCAGCACCTACAGAGATAACGATTTTATCTAATGCAGGAACTTGCATAACATTCTTAATCTCTAAAGCTTCTTGAAGCTCTGGTTTAAGTGCTAAATATTTTTCTTTAAAACGAGCCATCTATTATGCCTCCACTTTACGAACATTTGAAACATCTATAGGCATCTCTTTATTGATATGACCACCTTTAGTGTTCTCTTCAGTTGGTTTAACTGCTTTTTTAGCAATTTTACAACCCTCAACGATAACCTTGTTTTTCTTAGGCATAACTGCTAAAACAGTAGCCTTAGTTCCACGGTCATCTCCAGCGATAATTTCTACAGTATCGCCTTTTTTGAAATTAAACTTTGCCATTAAACAACCTCCGGCGCAAGAGAAACTATTTTCATGAAACCTGAATAACGAACTTCACGAGCAACAGGTCCGAAAATACGAGTACCGATTGGCATTCTCTTATCATCAAGTATTACAGCTGCATTGTCATCAAATCTGATAAGAGAACCATTTTCACGGTGAACCTCTTTTGCAGTTCTAACGATAACAGCTTTAACAACTTTACCTTTTTTAACTTTAGCAGTTGGAATCGCTTTTTTAACAGAAGCAACGATAACATCACCTACTGTTGCATAACGACGCTTAGAACCACCAAGTACCTTAATACACATAATCTCTTTAGCACCTGTATTATCAGCTACATTTAGACGAGTAAAACCTTGGATCATTACTTAGCTCCTGTTACTACTGTTTTAAGTCTAAAAGATTTAGTCTTAGAAAGTGGACGACACTCGATTGCAATAATCTCATCACCAACTTTTACTTCATTACGCTCATCATGTACTAAATACTTTTTGAACTTTTTAACAACTTTGTGGTAACGAGGGTGCATTACACGACGCTCAACAAGTACACTTACTGTTTTATCGCCTGAAATTTTAACTACATTACCTTGAATTTCACGTTTATGTGTCATCGCCAACCCCTACTTAATCGCACTAAGTGCAGTATTGATTTTTGCAACAGCTTTTTTAGCTACTCTTAGTTCACTAGTATTTTGTAGTTGCATCATCTTTTGTTTAATTTTTAAAGTAAAAAGTTCAGTCTTTTTTTCTTTAAGCATAACTTTTAGCTCAGTTGAGCTTTTATCTGCTAAATCAGAATATTTCATTGCTCATCTCCGCTGTAATTATTTTTGTTTTGAATGGTAACTTATGCATAGCAAGAGTTAGTGCTTCACGAGCTATATCATGTGGAACACCAGCCATTTCAAAAATTATACGACCAGGTTTAATGTTCATAACATACTGATCAATTGGACCTTTACCTTTACCCATACGAACTTCTAAAGGACGCTTAGTTAATGGTTTAGCAGGGAATACACGAATCCAAATTTTACCATTACGCTTAATGTGACGAGTTGCAGAGATACGAGCAGATTCAATTTGACGAGAATTGATACGACCAGCTTCTACAGCTTTAAATGCGATATCACCAAACGCTAATTTGTAACCACTACGAGCATAACCACGGTTACGCCCTTTCATTACTTTACGATATTTTGTTCTTTTTGGCATCAACATTTTTAATCAGCCTTTTCACTATTTTTTCTAGGAGCTCTCTTACGAGGACGCTCTTTTTTCTCTTCTTTAGCTTCTGCTGGGATACCTTTAGTTAGTACCTCACCTTTGAATATCCATACTTTAATACCGATGATTCCGTATTGTGTATGAGCTTCAGCGAAACCATAATCAATTTTTGCACGAAGTGTATGTAAAGGAACTCTTCCCTCTAAATACCACTCAGTACGAGCCATTTCAGCACCACCAAGACGACCAGCTACAGATACTTTAATACCTTTAGCACCAGATCTCTGAGCACCTTGCATAACTTTTTTCATAGCACGACGGAATGCAACACGACGCTCTAATTGAGTACCAACATTTTCAGCAACTAATTGAGCTGAAGTTTGAGCTTTTTTCTCTTCTTTGATGTTGATAGAAATTGCTTTCCCAACAAGTTTTTGAAGATTAGTTTTAAGCTTCTCAATATCTGCACCCTTTTTACCAATAATGATACCAGGACGAGCAGCAACGATAGTTACACGAAGACGCTTAACAGTTCTTTCGATGATGATGTTAGCAACACCAGCATA
>CAZSWW010000229.1:0-2786 GCA_964611265.1 uncultured Sulfurimonas sp.
TATTATTTAAAAATACTCTTGAATTATATGATATTATAGTAATAAAGTAACATCTTTTTAATGAAATTTAGTAATTTAAATCCCAATATCAAATTCAAAAGATGATTGTTTGTCATTTTGAGATATATTTAGTTTTATATTTAAAAATGGTTCATAAAAACTGTAGTTAAATTTACTTAACATTTTTACCTCTTCATCATTTAGGTTTAAATCATCTAGTTGTTTATAACTACCTGCATTGGAACTTAACTCTTCTGCTCTTACCTTTGAACACCCTAACATCAATTCCCAAACTTCACTTGTGGCAAAATTTAAGTCTACTTTAGTGGTTGTATCTTTACTTAGAAAAAAAAGTTTTTCTATATCTATATTTTTGATGTGATTATCGTGGTATTTGTTTTTATATATCTCGATTAGTTTATCTAAATGCTCATAAGATGTTATATAGTTTCTAAATAAGTTTGGATTAGCATCAAATATATCTGTATGGTATGATAAATCTTCTTTTATACCATCCATACTATCTGTTAATATATCTGCAAACTCAACAACTACCATTTTAGATAAAAGATACCTTTTTAAAATCTCTAATCTTTCTTTGTTTTTAAAAATATTTAGATTTAGTTTTTCTCTTGCACTACTTACCTCTATGGTTATTGTACTATCTTTATAACTAAGTGGTATAAAAGATGACTCAGCAAGAAAGAGTGATAAATCTTGTGCATCTTTTATATCTTTTATCTGCTTAGAGTCTCTTATAATACTTAACAAATCTTCAACCATAGCAGAACTTTGCAACATAAGTTGTTCATCGCTTACACTCTTTTTGGCATCTTTTATATACTTAAAGCCTACTCCTAGACTAAGTGTTATAGCCATAACAAAAAACACAGTTATAAGTAGGGCTACAGCATCTCTCATCTAAAGATATTTTCTAGTATAGTTTTTTTTGGAGATATATTACCTGTTAATTGCCCCTCTAATATATCAGATTTTATGATACCTAGATGGTATTCATTATCCATAAAAAATTGGTAACCACCTGCATCATGACTTGGGTCATCAAAAAGAGCCATAGGTGCATAACCAAACAAGTTTGTTGAGTTTAACTCTTGGTAAACTGAGTTTGCTTTATCTTCCCAACCAGTTGAGTTTATCTCATCTGTATCTACTATAGAATCATTGTTCTCATCACTCCATGTAGCAGTTGCTATAGTTATATATGGTAAAAATACGGGCTTGTTGTACTTTTCTTTTAAAAATGAAGCGAAGTTGTCTATCCGTTTTGCTAAGTTATCTATCCCTATATTTGCATTTGTATAGGCTATGGGATTTGGTTCATCCCATGTACCTGCATCGCTTGGATCTCTACTAAATTGCCCAACCATCTCTTGAAATGAGATAAAATCAAGCCTATTTAAAAGAACATTATAGATATTTTCAGGTAGCCCCCATTCATACTTATCACCAAGTGAGCAGTTTTCATAACCACATTTATCATAAGTTTCATCTACCGATCTATTTCCTGTATCGGTCATACATAGTGATATAAGTGTTTGTTTGTCATTTACTATATCTATAGCAGTTCGCATCACATCTATAAAATCAGTAGGATTTTTTAAGATATTTTCTTTATTAAATTCTGGTTCCATGATAAGCATCTTTGTACCATCAAGTTGAGCTAAAAGTGCTTTTACTCTTCTAACATCCTCATAGTAAGCATCCAAATCAGAGTCTAAACCATCCATAAGTTTATCACCAAAGTACCAGTAGTTAAAAACTGGTATATAACCTGCATCTATTAAGGATTGTATCTTAGATATACTAAACCAACTCTCTTGCCAACCTTTTGTTATCCAGTAAACTATGTATTTACTTTTTTTAAGATAAGTTGATATATCTTGAAATTTAGTTAGGTTGTAGTCGGTTATACCTTTATAGTAATCTTTATCTAAATCATTTAAAACCAAATCAGCACTATTTAGCCAGATATTATCATGAAATTTAAAAGCATTACTCCCACCAAAACCAACAGCTGTTTTCTCATAGAGATAAGTATCGCAACTATGTCTAAAGCTATTGTCTAGGTTAAGTGGTAGTACAAGTGTTTTAAAGTCAAGTTTATCTGCTTTGTTACAAAGTTTTGTCATCTCATAACTATCTAGGTACTTAGAGTTGTACTCAGCATTAAAAACTGGTTTATCTGCATCTATGAAAGGTTTTAGTTTATCACACTCATCATACTCAAAACATTGCTCATTAACTTGTAGGTCAAAATACTCTACCAAATCATCAACTTGGTTAAGGTCATTTTTAAGTGCTATAAACATCCCTTTTTTATGTACTTCATCTGCTAAAAATTTGTTAAAATCTATCTGGTCTTGATATGTTAGACTAAATCCTGAGTTATTAGTATAACCATCAATATTATCAGGTTCAATCCCATCACAACCTTTCTCATAAGCGAGTGTTATCCGTCTTTTCATAATCTCTTTTACAGCATCACTTCTTATATCTAGCCATTTTTCATCAGCCCAACCATCTAGTGTATTGCCTATCACTTCACTAGGAAAGTCATCTTTGTCATCTCTAAAGTTCTCCCAACTACCAGCACTAAAGTAACACATAACTTTTTTACCACTATTTTGAAGCTCTTTTATAGTATCTGTAGAAGTTTCTACCATATCTACATCATATATATCTGCATCTATATCTGTTTTTAAAGTACCTGAGAGTTGCCAATGCCATGATGTGTTTTTTGTTGGCTTGTACCATAACAAAGTTGT
>CAZSWW010000230.1:0-2773 GCA_964611265.1 uncultured Sulfurimonas sp.
ACTGTTCATGCATTTAAAGAGTTAGGTGCTGAAACTGAGATTTTATGGCATAAAGCTGAATCAATCCCAGAAGATACAAATTTACTTGTTGTAGCAGGTGGATTTTCTTATGGTGATTATCTTAGAAGTGGTGCTATTGCTAGATTTTCACCCGTTATGAAAGCTGTAACTGAGTATGCTAACAATGGTGGAAAAGTTTTAGGTATCTGTAATGGTTTTCAAGTTTTAACAGAAGCTGGTTTATTACCAGGTGCATTAAAAAGAAATGAACATTTACATTTTTTATCTAAACATCACCATCTAAAAGTTATAAGCAATGATAATGTTTTCTTAGAAAAGTTAGATAATGGAGATGTTGTAAATATCCCTATTGCTCACCATGATGGAAACTATTTTATAGATGCAGATGGTTTAAAAGAGTTAGAAGAAAACAATCAAATTCTTTTAAAATATACAGATGCAGATGGTCAAATCTCAAATCCGAACGGTAGTGTAAATTCTATCGCTGGTGTTTGTAATAAAGCAAAAAATGTATTTGGTCTTATGCCTCACCCTGAAAGAGCGATGGAGAGTATTCTTGGTTCTGATGATGGAGTTAAAATGCTTCAAGGATTTTTAAACGCGTGAAAATCATAACACTTTTAGTTGTAATTTTTATAAATATGTTTGCTTCAGATGATATAAATATATCATCTGAAACAAATACATCAATCATCTCCCCTTTGCCACTTAAAAAAGTTTTGTATCTTAATTATGAAGAGATTCCAAAAAGAGTTATAAAAGGTGAAATTTTCTCAGTAACTATAAAAACACTATCGACCATTAAAAACTTTTTAGATATTAAGTATAATTTTTCTAATTTTTATGGACTAGAACTTTTAAATGAAATTCCATACAGAAAGATAGAAGATAGATATTATTTTGACACATTTTATTTTTATGTTGATAACAATAAAGCAAAATTACCAGATATAACAGCTAAAATTATCTCTTATTCAAACTATAAAGATACTGTAATTTCTGGAAAAAATTTAAATGTTATAACTTTAAACCCTCAAAATGATTTTTCAAATGTTATAGCAAACTCTTTAAATCTTATAGAATATAGAACAACAAGCTATGATAATAGATACAATATAGTTGTATTTGAAGCAAATGCTACAAATACAAAAATAGATAAACTAGAGTTTAAAAATGTTTATAAACAGGGTGTTGAGTCTATGATAGATTCTTATTTTGATTCTAAAATTACATATTTTGTGATTATTGATAAAAAGATAGAAAATTTTTCATTTTCATATTTTAATCTAATAGAAAACAGATTTAAAACGATTACTATCCCTATAGTAGTTGATGATGATAGTGTTTCAACACAAACTGACTTAAAACCAAGAGACCAATCTCGTGAACGATTAAAGATGGGTATAGCTTCTTCTATCGCTTTTGTTGGTTTTATTTTTATTCTTTGGAGAAGAAAATATATATATTTGATTTTTATTTTATTACCTTTAGCTTATATGTTGTACCTTTCAATCCCTCAAAAAGATATATGTATAAAAAAAGGTTCAAATATATATCTTTTACCAGTAAGTAATGGTACGATTTTTGAAACAACACAACTTCAAATCACTCTTAAAAAAGAGGGTGAAGTTAAAAAATTTGTTAAAGTAAAATTAAAAAATAATAAAATAGGATGGGTGAAAAATGAAGATATTTGCTCATATTAGTTGGCTTATATCAACGATAATAATTTTTATATCTTTAACTGTATCAATTTTACTTTATCCTATATTGCCAAGACCATATCCTAGAAAAATATCTGCTTGGATTATCCGTCTAACTATATTTTTCTCAACAGATACAAAGGGCAAAGAAGACCCAGCTGCTCAGATGTATCTTATAAACCATCAAAGTGATTTAGATATTGGTATTATGGAAACTGTATCTAAAAAAGACTTATCATGGGTAGCTAAAAAAGAGTTGTTTGATGTTCCTTTTTTTGGTCTTGCTATGAGTTTACCAGAAGATATACCTATAGAGAGACAAAGTAAAACTTCACTTATAAGACTTTTGAAAAATGCTAAAAATAGACTAAATAAAGGTCGTGTGATAACAATGTTTCCAGAGGGAACAAGAAGTAAAACAGGAAAGATGCTACCATTTAAAAGTGGTGCAAAAGTTGTGGCAGATAAGTACCAACTAAAAGTACAACCAGTTGTTTTGATTCAAACAGCAAAATACTATGATATAAAAAGATTGTATTATAAACCTGGCCGTATAAAAGTTATCTTTATGGATTCTTTTATAGCTGATAGAGATGATGAAAATTGGCTAAGAGATTTAAGAAAAAAGATGCAAAAGGTGTACGATGATGAGTTGGCAAACAATACTAGCAATAGGTAGTGGTGGTTTTATAGGTGCAGTTCTCCGTGCTTATCTAAATGGTGTTATATCTCATAAACTTCCCCATGCTATACCCGTTGGAACATTAAGTGTAAATCTACTTGGTAGTTTTATTATGGGTATATTGATAGCTTACTTTATGTATAGTAGTTATTTCTCATTACATGTTAAATCTTTTTTATCTACTGGGGTGTTAGGTGCTTTAACTACCTACTCAACTTTTGCAATAGAGAGTTTTTTATTGTTAGAGGGTGGATCTATTTTATTGGCTTTTGTAAATATCTTTTCAAATGTATTTGGAACTGTGATTATGGCAGGTGTAGGGTTTTATATAGTAAAATATATTCATAATTATCAATAAACTTATAAA
>CAZSWW010000231.1:0-2760 GCA_964611265.1 uncultured Sulfurimonas sp.
CTTTACAACGAAAAACTACAAATTTCTCATACTATGCAAAAATGTCATGGTCACCCAACAAGTTTTATAACTTTAGAAAACTATGATAATAATCTTAAAACAACCATCTCAAAAAATTCAGAAAAATTTATAGACTTTGTACATAACTTAGGAATGGAAGTAAACCATAAAGATAAAACACTAAACAATGTATATACAGGCACAACTATACTAACTCTAAGAACAACTTGTTTCAAAGTCGATTTTAATGAAAATTTTGCTAAAATAACTGCTTTAAAACAGGGGTATTAAAAGTTGAAAATTGCAATAGTTGAAGATGATATCAATATGAGAAAATCTCTTGAAATTGCCATGGGTGATTTTAAAGAGTTTGAGATTAAAACATTTAAAAATGCAGTAGATGCACTTAAAAAACTAGATGATAGTTTTGATCTGATTATCACTGATATAAATATGCCCAAAATGGATGGTATAGAGTTTATAAAAGAGTTAAATGGTAGGTTTGAGATTATCATAATGACTGGTAATGCAACACTTACAAGTGCTATAGAATCTATACATCTAGGGGTTAAAGATTTTTTACTTAAACCATTTGAGATAGATGCACTTATAGAAGCTATCAAAAGAGAAAGTAAAGTACAAGAGGTCAAAAAATCTATACAAACTAAAAAAGTTAAAAAGATAGATTCAAGTGATTTTTTGGGAACTTCTCAAGCACTTAAAAAAGTGTTAAATATTGCAGATAAGGCTGCTAGAACAGATGCTAGCATCTTACTACTTGGGCAAAGTGGTGTTGGTAAAGAGGTATTTGCAAACTATATTCATAAAAATTCACCTCGTGCTAAAAAACCTTTTATAGCTATAAATATGGCAGCAATTCCTGCAAACCTTATAGAGAGTGAACTTTTTGGTTTTGAAAAAGGTGCATTTACAGATGCTATAGAGGCAAAAGCTGGTCAATTTGAATTAGCAAATGGTGGTACACTTTTTTTAGATGAGATTGGAGAGATGCCTTATGAGGTTCAAGCTAAACTTTTAAGAGCATTGCAAGAAAAAGAGGTAAGACGGCTAGGTTCATCTAAATCGATAAAGATAGATATAAGAGTTATATCAGCAACAAATGCTAATCTATCTCAAAAAATTAAAAACTCAGAATTTAGAGAAGACTTATACTATAGACTCAACACTATACCTCTACATATACCACCTCTAAAAGATAGAAAAGATGAGATACTTGAAATTGCAGAAAAGTCATTAAAGATAAATTGTGAAAAATACAATTTTGAAAATAAAGAGTTTAGTGCAGAATCTAAAGAACAACTTTTAGAATACTCTTGGCCTGGAAATATTCGTGAACTTATATCGGTAGTGGAAAGAGCTACTATATTAAGCGATGAGAACATCATAACACCTGAGAATCTTTGTTTAGAATCTCGTGGATTTACAAATTAAAATAAAATTAGGAGAAAAAATGAAAAAGTATAATGTAGCAGTAGTTGGAGCAAATGGAGCAGTTGGAGAAGAGATTTTAACTATACTTCAAGAGATAGATTTTCCACTAAATAAGTTAGTACCTTTAGCATCTGCTAGAAGTGTTGGTAAAACAGTAACCTTTTTTAAAAAAGAGTTACCAATAGTAGAATTAACTGAAGAAATCTTTGAAAAAGAAGAGATAGAAATCGCTCTTTTTAGTGCCGGTGGAAGTGTAAGTGCAAAATTTGCACCATTTGCTGTAAAAGCTGGTGCTGTTGTTATAGACAACACTTCTCACTTTAGAATGGATGAAGATGTACCCTTAGTAGTTCCAGAAGTAAACCCTAGCGATATAGCTAAATGGAAAGACACAGGTGTTATAGCAAATCCAAACTGTTCAACGATACAGATGGTTCAAGCTCTAAAACCACTTGATGATGCTTATGACTTAGTAAGAGTTGATGTTTCAACTTACCAAGCAACAAGTGGTGCTGGTAAAACTGCTATGGAAGAGTTAGTAACTCAGATGCAAGACTTTTTTGCATTTAAACTTGATGAGAGTGAACACAAATCTTTCAACCAACAAATAGCACTAAATGTTATACCTCAGATAGATGTATTTATGGATAATGGTTATACAAAAGAAGAGATGAAAATGGTAAATGAAACTACTAAGATTATGCATAAAGAGATAGAACTTAGTGCAACTTGTGTTCGTGTACCAACTCTAAGAGGTCATGCAGAAGCACTTACACTTACTTTTGATGCAGAAGTTAATGCTACTGAAGCAAGAACTATCTTAAGTAAAGCACCAAACATAGTGATACTAGATAACCCTAGTGAAGCACTATACCCTATGCCATCTACTTGTTTAGACAAAAACGAAACATTTGTAGGTCGTATACGAAATGACAACTATTCTAAAAATATGTTACATCTTTTTGTAGTAGCTGATAACCTAAGAGTAGGAGCAGCTACAAATGCAGTAAGAATCGCTCAAAAATGGGTAGAGATGGAGGATGAAAAATAGATGGAAAGAATATTTGAAAATTCTTTATGGGCTTCAAGATTTATAGTTATACTTGCTGTTATTTTTGGTCTTATAGGAGCTATAACTCTTTTTATAGTGGCTTCTTTTGATGTTTATGATACAGCAAAATATGTTATAACAACTTATCTAAATCATGCTCATCCACACAACTTTCATGAAGATGTTGTAGGTGGCATCATTGGTGCAGTTGATTTATATCTTATTGGTGTTGTTATGCTAATCTTTTCTTTTGGTTT
>CAZSWW010000232.1:0-2745 GCA_964611265.1 uncultured Sulfurimonas sp.
TTACCTAAACATAAGCAAACTTATTATACACTCCTAACTATGAATAAGAATAGTGTAGTTGCCAAAAAACAATTTGGACAAAATTTTTTAAAAGATGAGAGTGTACTACACCAAATCATCCAAGCGATGCCCAACAATGAAAACAAACTTGTAGAGATTGGGCCTGGCTTAGGTGATTTAACTAAATTTTTAGTAGATGTCAAAAGTGTTGAAGCTTTTGAGGTTGATACCGATTTATGTAAAATATTACAAAGTACATTTAAAAAAGAGATCGCTACCAAGCAACTTCATATAAATTGTGGAGATGTTTTAGAAGCTTGGCAGAGTAACTTAATCGATGAGCCGTATGATTTGGTGGCTAATTTACCATACTACATAGCGACAAACATCATTTTAAAAGCACTCGCAGATCCAATGTGTAAAAATATACTTGTGATGACTCAACTAGAAGTTGCTCAGAAATTTTGTGCAACAAGTGGTGAAAAAGTTTTTGGTTCTTTAGGGATTATAACTCAAAGTGTTGCAAAAGCACATATTGTTGTAAAAGTTCCACCAACAGCCTTTGACCCACAACCAAAAGTTGATTCAGCTGTATTTTTGATACAAAAAACTAAAGATAGAAGTGATGAGAATTTTGAGGGATTGCTTAGAGTTGCATTTAAGCAACCTAGAAAAACTCTTATGAAAAATCTATCTGTAGTTTATGATAAAAAAATACTTCAAGAGATTTTTAGTGACTTAGATTTTACATTAACCATTCGCCCTCATCAAGTAGATACTCAAGACTATCACCAAATTTATAAAATATTAAAAGGAAATTTGGATGGCAGAAGAGACTCAGGGGAATAATACAAACCCAAAACAAGATACGAATACGAACACAAATCCGAATCGTAAACCAAATCAAAATAGAAACAATCAAAATAAACCAAAACCATCGGGTAATCGTAACAAAAATCGTTACAGAAAACAGCCTATAACAGTAGATGCAAATCTAAAAGAGTTTGTAACTAAAAATCAAGAAGTTCATAAACAAAGATTAAACCCTCACTATAAACTAGACCTAAATTCTCGTGCAAAAATCCGTGTAACTCCACTAGGTGGACTAGGTGAAATTGGTGGAAATATAGCAGTTTTTGAAACTCAAAATGAAGCAATCTTAGTTGATGTTGGTATGAGTTTTCCAGATGAAGATATGCACGGTGTAGATATACTTGTACCAGATTTTTCATATCTTAGAGAGATTAGAAAAAAGATAGTTGCAGTTATAATCACTCATGCTCACGAAGACCACATCGGTGCGATGCCTTACCTTTTTAAAGAGATGCAATTCCCTGTATATGCTACACCACTTCCACTTGCAATGATTGGAAACAAGTTTGATGAACATCATTTAAAAGAGCATAAAAAGTATTTTAATCCTGTTGAGAAAAGAAAAGTATATAAAATCGGTAATGATTTTGAGATAGAGTGGATGCACATGACTCACTCTATACTAGACTCTTCATCTTTAGCTATCACAACTGAAGCTGGAACTATCATACATACGGGTGACTTTAAAATCGACCATACACCAGTTGATGGCTATACTGCTGACATACATAGACTTGCTTACTATGGTGATAAAGGTGTTTTATGTCTTCTTAGTGATTCTACTAACTCTCATAACCCTATTGCTACAGCATCAGAACTAAGTGTAGCCCCTGCACTTGACCGTGTTTTTTCTAAAGCTGAGGGTCGTATAATCCTTTCAACATTTAGTTCAAATATCCACCGTGTATATCAAGCGATACAATACGGCATAAAATATGGTCGTAAAGTTTGTGTAATTGGTCGTTCAATGGAGAGAAATATAGAGATAGCGATGGCTTATGACTACATAAGATTCCCTAAAAATATCTTTATAGATGCTGATGAAGTGGTTCGCATGAACGATAAAGAGGTTCTTATAGTTACAACAGGTTCACAAGGTGAACCAAACTCTGCACTTTTTAGAATGAGTATAGGTGAACATAGACATATCAAAATCAAGCCAACTGACCTTATAGTTCTTTCATCTCGTGCAATTCCAGGTAATGAGGGTAGCATCTCTGGTATGATGAACCACCTTCAAAGAGCAGGGGCTAAAATGTGTATGGATAAAGATATTCATGTTTCAGGTCATGCTTCTATGGAAGAACAAAAATTAATGATAAGACTTTGTAACCCTAAGTTCTTCTTACCTGTTCATGGTGAATATAACCATGTTATGAAGCATAAAGAGACTGGTATGATGTGTGGGATTCCTGAGAGAAACATCTTAATCATGACAGATGGTGAGCAGATAGAGATAGCACCTAAGTTTATGAGAAAAGTAAAAACTGTAAAAACAGGTAAAACTTACATAGATAACCAAAACAACCACCAAATCGAAGATGATATAGTTCTTGACCGTCAAAAACTTGCATCTGAAGGTATCGTTATGATGGTTGTTGAAGTTGGTTCACACGATTCAAAAATGATGGCAAAACCAAGAGTTACTACATTTGGAATCGTACCAGATAGAAGAGATAAAGCATTTGCTAAAGAGATGGAAGATGTAGTTGAACACTACTTACTACATATAAAAGATGGTTTACTAGAAAACACAAGAGCATTGGAAAATGATCTTCGTCAAGTTGTTAGAAAACACATTTATAGAAGAATGAAAAAGTACCCACTAATCGTTCCACATATCTTAGTTTCTTAAGTAATAGAACCTTTTAT
>CAZSWW010000233.1:0-2737 GCA_964611265.1 uncultured Sulfurimonas sp.
ATTAGATTTCTAAACAATCACTTATACTATAAAGCCCAACATCTTTGTCTGCTAACCATTGACCAGCTCTTATAGCACCTTTACTAAAAGTGTTTCTTGAAGTTGCTGTATGGTTTAATTCTATAAATTCACCATCATTATAAAAACCAACAGTATGACGACCCACAATGTCTCCACCACGAAGTGCCATAACTGCTATCTCATCTTTGCTTCTCTCGCCGATATTTCCATCTCTACCACTTACACGAACTTTGTTTATATCTAGTCCACGACCAGCTGCTGCTGATTCACTAAGTGTTAGTGCTGTTCCACTTGGAGCATCTTTTTTATGTTTGTGGTGCATCTCTACTATCTCTATATCAAAACCTTCTAGTGCAGATGCAGCTTGATATACAAGTTTGTTAAGCATTGCTACACCTAAAGACATATTTGTAGCATAAAGTACAGGCATAACTTCACTTGCTTGTTTTAGTAGGTTTAACTGATGGTTATTTAAACCAGTTGTCCCTATAACTAAAGGTCTAGGTGTTTTTATAGCTTCTTCTAAAAGGATTTCACAAGCTTCAGGAAGTGAAAAATCTATAACAATATCACAAGCTTTTAAAAATGACTCCATAGATGAAGTTATAAGGATTGATGGGTCTATAGAAAAATCTAAATTATTACGAACAAAAACACTACTAACACTTATACCATCAGTCTGTTTTAAATCTTCTAAAAGTAACTTACCAACTCTACCACTTGCACCAAATACACCAACTTTAATCATAATCTCTCCTAGTCTTTAAATTTATCACGAATTTCTAAAAATTTATCAATGTTTTCCATAAAAAGGTCAACTAGATATGGATCAAAATGTTCACCTTTTTCTTCAATAAGTAAAGATGTTATTTTATCTAATTCCCAAGCTTTTTTATATACTCTCTCACTACCAAGAGCATCAAAAACATCAACAACAGCAGTAATCCTACCAAATATATGGATCTCATTACCTTTTAAACCTCTTGGGTAACCTTTACCATTGTATTTTTCATGATGTTCATGTGCAACAATAGCTGCTGTTTTTAGAATCTCTCCACGAGATGAAGCAAAAAGTTCATAACCAATCGTTGTATGCTTTTGCATCTCTGCAAACTCTTCTTTAGTTAGTTTACCAGGTTTTTTCAAAATATTATCAGGGGTAGAAACTTTACCTATGTCATGCATGGGTGAAGCTGTAGATAAAAGTTGACATTCATTTTCTTCTAAACCACAAAGTTCTGCTAAAAGATAACTATACTCAGCTACTCTTTTTACATGATTTGCAGTTTCCTCTGAACGAGATTCACCGATTTCTCCCATTTTTAATATAACCTCACTTTGTGTACTTTCTATCTCGCGTTTTTGTAGTTTAATAATCTTTAGCTGAGTTTTAACTCTAGCTATAAACTCTGTTTCTCTAAATGGTTTTGAGATATAGTCTATCCCACCAACATCAAAACCTTTGATAATATCATCTTCTTCTGTTCTTGATGTTAAAAATATAACTGCTATATCTTTTGTTTTTGGATTTTCTTTGATTCTTTGACAAGTTTCAAAGCCATCCATCCCATCCATTACAACATCTAAAAGTATAAGGTCTACTTCTATATCTTCTAGTTTTCTAAGAGCGACTTCCCCACTACTACATTGAACTATCTCTAATTCAGAATTAATTTTCTTCTCTAATAGCATAGATACAATTTTAACAATGGTTTTTGAATCATCAACAATCATCACTCTCATATGTAACCTTAATAAATATTTTTAACTAAGTTTTTTATCTACATAGTGGATAGCTTGAAGTGCTGCAACAGCACCATCTCCAGCTGCACTTACAACTTGTTTTGGTGAAGCTATACGCATATCACCAGTTGCAAAAAGACCATCTACTGATGTTTTCATACTTATATCAACGATAACTTCACCAGCATCATTTACATCACATAAAAAACTTCCATCATCTTGTTTAAGTGTTTGATTATTTACATCATTACCCACAAATGTAAATACACCTGGAACTTCAATATCTCGTATTATATCATTATTATCTGTTATTTTAATACCAGTTACACCCATATTATCACCATAAACTTCTTTAGGTGTTGAATTTAGGATGATTTCTATATTTGGTGTATTTTCAACTCTTTTTATAGTGTTTGGTGCTGAACGGAATTTATCTCTTCTATGAACTAAATAAACTTTTGAACATATTTTAGCTAAGTATAGTGCTTCTTCAAGGGCAGTATCTCCACCACCGATAACAACAACTTCCTTACCTTTGTAAAAAAAACCATCACAAGTTGCACAAGTGCTTACACCTTTTCCGATAAACTCTTTTTCACCATCAAAACCAGCTCTTCTAGGAGATGAACCAGTTCCTATGATAACACTATGTGCTTCAACACTTTCTCCACCCTCTTTATAGATAGTAAAAACATCACCATTTTTAGTAATTTTTTCTATCGCTACCATCTCATGGATAAGTCCAAATTTTTTACATTGTTCAGGCCATGGCATCATCAAGTCCATACCAGAAATATCACCAGTAACACCTGGGTAATTTTCTATCTCAGATGAGTTCGTTATTTGCCCACCTGGCATCCCTTTTTCAAACATAACTACATTTTCTAAACCACCACGAGTTGTGTAAAGACCAGCAGTTAAACCAGCTGGACCTCCACCTATAATTGCACAATCTAATATATTCATAATTTTT
>CAZSWW010000234.1:0-2728 GCA_964611265.1 uncultured Sulfurimonas sp.
ATAGAAGCAGCTGATGGAAACTTAGAAGGTCGAGTAACTAACATCCCTAATGACAATAGTGATACTTCTAAATTTGCATGGGCTATAAATGACTTACTTGACCAAACAGAAGCTTTTATGAGAGATACTCAAACAACGGTTGAATGTGCATCTAGTGGTGATACATATAGACATAATTATCTCTCAGGTTTTCATGGTTCTTTTTTGAAAACTGCTACAGATTTATCTGAAGTTACTGATTCTATTGCAAAAGGTTATGAAACAAAGATAAGAGGAGAATTAGGTAACAGGCTAAATACACTTGGTGGTGGTCTATCTGGTGGACTTGCTGTTATTCAAGATGATATAAATATCTCTCAAGAAAGTGTAAAAGAGATAGTAGAAGTATCGCATAAAACATATAAAGAATCATCAAAAAGTTTAAAAAATGTTGAAGATATTTCTGACAGATTAGATAACTTAGTAGAACTTATAGGTAGTTCTCATGAGGGTATTGTAAGCTTAGAATCTCGTTCAAATGAGATTAGTACAGTTGTAAATCTCATAAAAGATATAGCAGATCAAACAAATTTATTAGCATTAAATGCAGCTATAGAAGCAGCTCGTGCTGGTGAACATGGGAGAGGGTTTGCAGTGGTTGCTGATGAAGTTAGAAAACTAGCAGAAAGGACACAAAAAGCAACAGGTGAGATAGAACTAAATATACGAACTCTACAACAAGAAACTAATGATATGAGAAATAACTCTGATTATATTTCAGAAATTGCAACAATATCTAATAATGTAATTCATGAGTTTGAAAAAACTTTTTTTGAATTAAATTTATCAGCTAAAACAACATCTATAATAGCTAAAAAGACCCAAAATAGGCTACTAGCCACTTTAGTAAAAGTTGATCACATAGTTTTTAAAAATAAAGTATATCATAGTGTTTTAAAATCTGATGATTCTATTGTTATTTTAGACCATAAAAACTGTAATGTTGGTCATTGGTACTATGATACTACTACAAATATATTTAACAATACTAAAGCTTATAAAGAGATGGAGAGTTCACATATTAAAATTCACGATAGTGCTTTTAAAAACTTTGAATTTGTAAAAAAACATTCAACTTTAAAAAGTGATAATCCAAATATCATATATCAAAATTTTTCAGATTTAGAAGATGCATCTCAATTGCTATTTAATAAATTAGATGAGATGTTAGAACAATGTAAAAGTGATGTGCTATAATTCTATTATGAAAAGAAGAGATTTTTTATTACTTGGTGCTTCTACACCAATACTAGCAAATGAATTGTTATTTGGAAATGATGTTATACTCTCAAAAGATGAGTGGAAAACATTAGTTAGTTTAAACAAACGATTAAAACGATTGAAACGGTATGTAGGATATGCAAACTTTAATGTTATATCTTATAATAATGCTTTGTTTTATGGAAGAAATTATTCATCTATAGGAGCTTTTAGAAAAGATGAACTAGATATGATGCACCGTTTGTTTGATGAAAACCCTAGTAAATACGGTTTTTATGGTTCTAAAACTTGTTACGATATAGATAACTATGTATCAAAAAAAGATATAGTTAAAATTCCTCATACTGGACATTTTATATTTAAGGGTAAATCGCAAAGTGATTATGAGAGACTTACAAAAGATATTGGAGATACTATTATCTTAACTTCAGGTGTTAGAAATGTTATAAAACAGATGAGTTTGTATGTAAACAAGATTTATAGAACTCATGGAAATATAACTCAAGCATCATACTCTATAGCTCCACCTGCTTACTCTTACCATACTATAAGTGATTTTGATGTTGGTGTAAAAGGGTTTGGTTATCTAAACTTTACAGCAAAATTTGCGACAACACAAGAGTTTAAAGAGATGACTAGACTAGATTATATCGGTATGAGATACCACAAAAATAACAAAGATGGAGTACGCTATGAACCTTGGCATGTTGAAGTTGTTTAGATTATTTGTAATATTTTTCTTTGTTACTTCACTAAATGCTAAAAACAGATTCGATTTTAACCTTATAAAAAAAGGTGAAGATAGTAACAACACTTTGTTAGTAGTTGGTGGCATCCAAGGTGATGAACCAGGTGGTTTTATGTCAGCTGCTCTACTTGCTACTCACTATGAGATAACTAAAGGCTCTCTTTGGATAGTTCCAAATCTTAACTTTTATAGCATCATAAAAAGAAGTCGTGGACCTTATGGCGATATGAACAGAAAGTTTGCAACACTTTCAAAAAAAGACCCAGAGTATGAAACTGTTCAAAGAATCAAAAGTTACATAAAAAATGACAAAGTAAAAATGGTTGTAAATCTCCATGATGGGAGTGGATACTATAGACATAACTACATAGATAAAATCCATTCACCTTATAAATGGGGGCAATGTTCCATAATAGACCAAGAAAGTATAGATGTAAAAAAGTATGCTAATCTTGCTGAAATCTCTTCTCAGGTAGTAAAACATGTAAATAAACATGTTTTAAAAGATGAAGATAGATATCACCAGCATAATACAAAAACAAGAGAGGGTGATGAGGAGATGGCAAAATCTCTTACATACTATGCTATAAACCAAGGAAAACCTGCTTTTGGTAATGAAGCTAGTAAAAATCTACCAACTCACAAAAGGGTTTATTATCACCTTTTAGCTTTAGAAAAATATATGGATATTATGGGGATAGAGTACAAAAGAAAGTTTAA
>CAZSWW010000235.1:0-2711 GCA_964611265.1 uncultured Sulfurimonas sp.
TGAGCTACTTTTATCTGTATCTCTTCTGCACTTCTAAGGTAAGCAGGAGTTACACCAAATCTACCAGATGCAACTTGTTTGATTTTTGAAACTCTCTCAGTACCAAATCTCTCTTTATCTTCTCCACCCTCTCCAGAGTTTGACTGTCCACCGATTCTATTCATTGCTATAGCTATAGTTTCGTGTGCTTCAGGAGAGATAGAACCAAGACTCATAGCAGCAGATGCAAATCTTTTAAAGATTTTTTCTTTTGACTCAACTTCATCAATGCTAATTGGTTTTCTACTAGATTTTAAGTCAAAGAAATCACGGATAAACTTTAGACCTCTTTTATTTACTAACTCTTTAAGTCTATCAAAATCCTCTTTTTTACCACTATCTGCTACTGTATGGATAGCATGGATAACAGCAGGACCAAAGTCATGATGCTCTTGACCTGAGTAAAATTTATAATATCCACCAATATTTAGAGGGAAAATCTTGTTAAAGCCATCTTTTTTGAAAGCTTCTTTATGTATAGTTTTAAGTCTTTCGTTTATATCTTCATAACCAAGTCCAGGGATAGCACAGTGTGAAGTTTCAAAACAATCTTCAACTATCTCTTTACTTAATCCCATAACATCGAAAAGACCAGTATTTCTATAAGATGCAATAGTCGCTATACCCATCTTAGACATAATCTTTAATAGTCCAGCATTTAATGCAGAGTGAACTGATTTTAATGCTTCATTTATATCTATATGTTTAGCTTTGTTTCTCTCTAGTTGAGAGATAGCTGTAGAGAAAAGTAAGTTAGGGTAAATTGCAGATGCACCATACCCTATAAGAACAGCAGCACTATGAGAGTCCATAACTTCACCAGTTATAGCTATCATAGAAACTAAGTGACGAACACCAGCTTTTAGTAGTGCTATATTTAAACGACCTATCGCCATAGCCATAGGGATAACAAGATTATCTTTGCTAAAGTCTTTATCATCTAGTATAACGATTCTTACTTCATCATTTTTAACTGAATCTATAACTTTTTCTACTAAAGCATCTAGTGCTGATTTTAGATCACCATTATATGCTGTTGAGAAAGTTTCGTTGTGATAAAAAGCTTGGTAACGAGGTGATTTTTTATCTCCAAATGATTTTAAAACATTTAGTTTTTCTTGTGTAACTATCGGAGATACTGCTTTTAGTCTATGTGCATGAGTTGGTACTTCATCTAAGATGTTGTGAACCTCTCCAAAACCAGTGTTTAAACTCATCACAACTTTTTCACGGATAGGGTCAATAGGTGGGTTTGTAACTTGTGCAAACTTTTGTTTAAAGTAGTCTGTAAAGTTTCTTTGCTTATTTGAAAATGCTGCAAGTGGTGTATCATCACCCATACTTCCAACTGCTTCTTTAGCATCATTCATCATAGGTTCTACAACTTGTTCGATAACCTCTTGAGTAACATTAAAGTATCTTTGTCTATCTACAAGTTCATCTTTATCAAACTCACACTCAGATGCATACTGACCATCAACATGCTCTTGAAGATATATCATGTGTTCATTTAACCACTTCATATAAGGGTTTGAACTTTTTAGATAATCATTAATCTCATCATTTTTAAGTAATTTACCATATTTAAGGTCAAGACCTATCATCTCACCAGATTGTAAACGACCTCTCTCTTTGATGTTATCTTCATCTATATCTACAACACCATATTCAGATGCAATTAAAAGGTTATCATCTTTTGTTACTATATATTTTGATGGACGAAGACCATTTCTATCTAATGCACAACCTATATAACGACCATCAGTTACACTAAATGCAGCTGGACCATCCCATGCTTCAAATACAGTTGAATGGTACTCATAAAATGCACGAAGTTCAGGATCCATATGAGGAGCATTTTGCCAAGCTGATGGGATAACACCACGAACAGCTTTGAAAAAGTCCATACCATTTACAAGTAAAAATTCTAAAAAGTTATCAGCAGAAGCACTATCAGATGCACCAAGTTGTAAAATAGGTAAAATTCTTTTTATCTCTTCATCTGTAAAAACTTCACTTTTAATGCTTTCAGATTTTATCTCAACATTAAAACGGTTACCCTCTACTGAATTTATCTCACCATTGTGTGCAACTGCACGGAATGGTTGAGCTAGTTTCCAAGCTGGTAATGTGTTTGTTGAAAATCTTTGATGAAAAAGTGAAAATGAGATTTTAAATCTTTCATCTGCTAAATCTTTATAAAACTCTTTAATATGTGTAGGCATTATAAGCCCTTTATATGAAAGAACTTTAGAACTCATAGATGCTATATAAAAATCTTCATCATCTAAAAGTTTATGCTCACACTCTTTTCTTGAAAGATATAAAAGTGCATCAAATCTATTTGTAGCCATTATAGAGTTTGGTACTATAAACATTTGAACTATGTTCGGTAAAGATGCGATAGCTTGATCACCTAAAGCATTTATATTTACAGGTACATCACGACGAAGAATAACTTTTAGGTCATTTTCATTACAAAACTCTTCTAAAGTATCAAGATTTGCTCTATCTTTTGTAAACACCGATGCAACTGCAAATTGTTTTGCTAGTTCTACACCACATTTACTCGCCTCTTCTGTTAAAAATTCTGTTGGCATAGAAAGTAAAAGTCCACTACCATCGCCTGTTTTACCATCTGCTGCAACAGCACCACGGTGCATCATTCTCTC
>CAZSWW010000236.1:0-2674 GCA_964611265.1 uncultured Sulfurimonas sp.
ATTAAACGGAAACTTATGCAAAGAACAAAGATTTTATTGGTAGAAGATGATGAACTTGCTTCTGAATTATTACATAACTATCTACTAGACTGCGGATTTGATGTAACACCTGTTTTTACAGCTACAGATAGTGTCAGTTATATAAAAAACAATCACTATGATTTACTACTTTTAGATATAAATCTACCTGATTTTAATGGTTATGAAGTTTTAAAAAGTATTAAAAACCATACAGCTATACCTATCATCATGACAAGTGCTTATAATGACACAAAATCAAAACTTTTAGCATTTAAATATGGTGCAAGTGATTATATGGTCAAACCTCTTGATTTAGAAGAGTTAGAAGCTAGAATTTGGATTCAACTTGGTAAAAATAGTAAGATAAATATAGATGATAACAAACAGATTTTTGAGATAAAAGATAACAAAGTTTACTTTAAACAACAACTTCTACCACTTACAAACATAGAGTCTGAGATACTATCAAACCTAGTTGAAAATAGTAACCAAGTGATAGACAGGAAAGAGTTATTAGCATCCCTTTCAGCCTTAAGTTCTCCCCGTTCACTAGATAACCATATAAAAAACATAAGAAAAAAAATACCCTCCGATACAACTTATCTTAGAACAGAGTATGGGATTGGGTATAGTTTATATAATTTAAAATACTAAATAAATACTCCACCAACTACAATATTTTCACCACCTATTGGGTAGTTTTTATTCATACGAGGTGGTGTTAGTTTTAGGTTTCTTTGCATTCTTGAAAAAAGTGATTGGTTAGCAAAGTGTGTCCCACATAAAACTACTTCAGATGCTTTTGTTTTATCTTTTAGCTCCCCTATAAGTTCACTAAAATAATCTCCAAAACTCTCAAATATAGAGTAAGAAAGTATAGCTGTACTTACACCTGCTAACTGGTAAGAGATGATACTAGCTAAAAAAGCATTATGGTCAAATCTATTGTCAGTTACATGAGTATCTATCTGAATACCACCTTTTCCTACAAACTTCATAGCCTCTTTTGTAACACCTCTCATAGATTCATCACTTAAACCTAGTATAATCGCTACTGCCTCAAAAAGCTTTACACTTTCTCTATCTTGTAATCTTTCAAGCTTGTTATAAACATCTGGTTTTGTTGTTTTTAGATTTTGCACAAGTTTATCTGAACCCTCTCTAAGAGTTGAGATATTTTCAAGTATATCAGTTGCTTTAAACTCTTTTGGTGGAACTATGGTTATGATGTTTTTACCATCATAGTATAAAAATGATGGCTCTTCATCAAAATAAGCCCCAACACATTTAACTCCAAAAAGATTATGCTCTGCTACAACAGACATAAATGAACTCTCTTGTTTGTTGAACTTTATTTGGTTTGAATGGTATTTTTCATCTATGCTTTCTATAACATTTGCTTTTTTAACTTCAACATCATTAAAATGCTCCATCTTATCAAAAAACATAGTTTTATCTTGTGGTAATCCAACTAAATTTTCACTTATAGATAAAACATCTCTTTTCTCAAAATTAGCCGATGGGAAACTAACTCTTTGCCCCTCTGCTATAAAAGATGTATCTTTGTTTAAAAAGTATCTCATATCTGTTTGAGAAGATATCTCTAAGTCATACTCCATAACCATATCTGCTTCGTAGTTTGCATCTACCTCTTCATAAGCCACAAAATCAACTCCAAGTTTTTGAAGTTCAGTTCCTAAAAGGATGCAAAAACCATCATCAGGGTACTTTACATAAGCAGTGTTTGAGCCTTTTATAGACTTTAACTCTTCATTTTTTAAAGTTACATCAAGTATAGGTCTCTCAATGCTAAGAAGTGCATTAAACTCCTCTGTTATAAGTGCCAAGTTATCGGTTATGCGACTAGCATCTATCATCATTAAGATTGAGTTATTATTTAACTTATCGGCTTTATAAAACACTCTATAACCCATAGTTGTTTTGATAAGCACTTTTTTGTCATCTTGTATCGCTTTTGCACTCACTTCAAACATAGTTCTAAAACTTCCAGCATCATTTGCATATCTTTCACTGTTTTTACTTATGAGTCTTACAGGTACACCACAACTATGGCACGAATTTATATGATGAGTATCTTTTTTAGATATAGTTTGCATCTCATCTTGACAATTTTTACAAGGTACTAAAAATTTAAAAGAGGTATTTTTTCTATCATAAGGGTAAGAGTTTAAAAAACTATAATTCCCACCACAACAGTTACAAGAGGTAAATGGGTAATAATAACGAGATGAAGAAACATCTAGCATCTCTTTTTGACAAGATGGACAAAGTCCAAGATTTAAAGGATAGCTATTATCTACACTAGCAACTTTTAACGGTTCTAAATCATCTTCATAACTTTTAGAACTTTTTAAAAACAAAGAAGCTGGAAGTGTAGAAGCTATACTCTCTAAACACTCCTGTAATTTTGAATGATTTTTATCAAAAGAAAAAGTTAGTTTTTCATCTTGATAAGAAACATCCATTTTGATGTCAAACTCTTTTGTGATGTTGATAACGAAGTTTTTTATATAATTTTGTTTAGATAAATTATGTAGTTCAAGAACAAATGCCATATTTTATTTCCTATAAGTGAATTAGTATTCACAATATAGCAAAAAATAGCTAAGAGTTTTTTGAATGAGTATTCAAT
>CAZSWW010000237.1:0-2672 GCA_964611265.1 uncultured Sulfurimonas sp.
AAAATGAAAATAAAAACATTATTATTTGGTGCTGGCGAGGGATGTTCTAGGTTTATACAGAACGAATTAGCTAAAAGAGATTTTTTAGCTATTATAGATAATAATGAAGATAGAAAAGGAACTCTTTTTTATGGTGTTAAGATAATATCTCCGACACAAATAAAGAATTTTAAATATGATGAAATTGTTATAACAACACAATGGGTAAAAGAGGTTCAAAAACAACTAATAAATGATTTAAAAATAGATAAAAATAAAATATTTATACCTACAAAAGAAAGTTTAAAAAAACCTAAACCATTTTTAGATAAAGCAACTATTGACTTAGCAAAAAATATACTTAAAACAATATCTCAAAATGCTTATAATGATGATGTAGAGTTATTTGTAGATACTGGAACATTACTAGGTATAGTAAGAGACAATACAATTATGCCATGGGATGATGATATAGATTTTGCTTTTAATATATCTAATACTAAAAATATTGATTTTGATATAAAACTTTGGGTTACAAAAGTTTTAGAAAAGTCAGATTTACCAGTTTCATTTGATATTAGTGCTTTAGTAGATAAAAGTGGTACTATTGTTGATATTGCCATAGATTTTAAATCAGATATTTATAATCCATTTAGAACATCTATAAATATACGAAAAGACATAGACGGAAATTCTGTTGAGCTTTCTGCACTTGGATTATACTATGCACCATCTAAATACTTTTCAAAATATGAACTTATAGAATGGGAAGGTGTAAAACTAAAAGTACCATACAAATATAAAGATTATTTGACATTTGTTTATGGTGATTGGAAAACAGTAAAGAAATCTATTACAATGACCGATTATAACCATCTTGGTGATGTTAGTTTTGATGCTTTTAAAGAAGCTGGATTTCATAAAATTTAAGGTGCAATATAAATGAAACAATATATTTTTACCCCTGGACCTGTTCCTATGTCAAAAAAAATATTAAGTATAGGTGGTGAACAAGTACCATACTTTAGAAATGAATCATTTTCAAAAATGATGTTAGAGTGTAAAGATAACTTACTAAAATTTGCAAATGCCCCTAAAGGGAGTGAAGTTATATTTTTAGCATCTTCAGGAACTGGAGCTATGGAAGCTACTGTTAAAAACTTACTAGATAGTTCAAACGATACTATCATCATAAATGGTGGTGGATTTGCTCAAAGATTTGTAGATATTTGCAATATAAATAACATCAATAACCACTCTGTAAAACTTAAAAAAAATGAACCTATAAACTTTAAAAAACTAGCTACTTTAAAAGCTGATTCACTCATTATAAATGCACATGAAACTACCATAGGACGACTTTATGATCTTAAAAAAGTTGGTAATTTTTGTAAAAAAAATAGTCTTCTTCACATAGTAGATGCTATAAGTGCTTTTGTTTGTGATGATATAGATATGAAAAAACAACATATTGATGCTCTTATACTTAGTTCAAACAAAGGTTTAGCACTTCCACCTGCTTTAGCTATGGTTATACTTAGTAAAAAAGCACTAAAAAATTTAAAAGATACAAAAGAGATATACTTTAATTTTAAAGATTATATAAGTAATATCCAAAGGGGTCAAACACCATTTACTCCTGCTATATCCATAATAAAACAACTACATTTTAGACTAGAAGAGTTAAATAACATACCGAAAAAACAAAGATATAATAAAGTAAAAAAATTATCATCATATTTTAGAAATGAGATTAAAAAATTACCTTTAAAACTGTATTTAAAAGATATGCCAAATGGTATGACAACCCTTAAACCTACTGATGGTAAGTTAGCATATAAAATAGTAGAAGATTTTGAGAAAAAGTATAATATCATTTTAACTCCAAGTGGAGGAGAATTAAAAGATAAACTTATAAGAATTTCACATATGGGTAATATGGATAAAAAATATGTAAATATTTTGATAAATAATATGTATAAATACTATGGAGTGAAAAGATGAAAGTTCTTATAATGGCTGCAGGTATAGGTAGCAGGATAAGTCGCCATCTTAACAATCAACCAAAATGTTGTGTAAAGATAGGAGATGAAGAACTTATAAAATATACTTTTAACCTTTTAAATAAAAAAGGTATAAAAGATATAGCCATAGTAACGGGTTATAACGACAACTATATCTTAGATGCTTTAAAAGGTTTTAGTTTTAAGCACTATAAAAACCCTTTTTATGATGTTACAAACTCCATAGCATCAACTTGGTTTGCTCAAGATTTTTTAGATAATAGTGATGATATAATAGTTATGAATGGTGATGTTTTTATGGAAGAAAAGATTTTAGATATACTTTTAGGTGAAAATAAATCTCCATTATTTTTAAGTGATAGTTCAAGAATAGAAGATGCTGATTATAAGTTTAAATGGGATAATGATATACTTATAAAATATGGAAAAGAATTAACACCAAATGAAACTACTGGAGAGTATGTTGGTATAGCAAAAATTTCCAAAGATGATATTATGTTTATGAGAACAGAATTAAATAAAATGATTTCAAATCAAAAACATAACTATTGGTGGGAAGATATTTTTTATAGAAATATAGAAAAAAAATCTGTATATATAAAAGATGTTAAGGGGATATTTTGGGCTGAAGTTGACTATATAGAAGATTATGAAAGAATTAAAGAGTAT
>CAZSWW010000238.1:0-2666 GCA_964611265.1 uncultured Sulfurimonas sp.
CACTAGCAGAAGCTGGAACTATTCAGATGGGTTCAACTGAAGAGATGGTTGAGTAGGTTATGGCTATAGTAATTTCAAAAAGTAGAATAGAAAAGTATGATGTAAATCCATACCATTTTAAAGTTTTATCTGCTATAGATGATGAGTTTGTTGAACAACCTTTAGTTGAACAAAACAATCAAGTTGAAGAGAATCAAAAAAAACCTATCACAAAGGTAGATTCTAGTGATATAAGTCAAAATTCTAAGGATGCTCTAATCGAATCACTAATGAAAAACAATGATGAGATGTCATCAAATTTTATAAAATTACAAATGAAGATAGAAGCTAAAGAGGAAGAGTATAAAAAAGAGATTGAAAAAGCTAAAGAGATAGCATATAATGAGGGGTTAGCTCAAGGTGAAATTCAAGCACAAAAAAAATATGAATCTGATTTAGGAGTAAGACTATCTCAGTTTGCAACTTCGATAACTACACTTGATGAAAAAGCAAAAGAGTTTATCGTTTCTTTAGATGTTATAAAAGGCTCATTAATGAGTGCTGCTATAGATATAGCTAGTGAAGTTGTAAACATAGAGTTAGATGAGAACTCATCAACCATAGCAAAAACACTATCTCAAGAGTTAATAAAAGAGTTACAAAATGCTTCTAAAATAACACTAAAAGTTAATCCTATAGACTATAATGACATCTCGACCACTATAGGTAGTTTAGAAAATATTGATGTAGTGGTAGATGCAGCTGTAAGTAAAGGTGGTGTTATAGCTACGAGTGATGTTGGAAATATAGATGCACAAATATCAAAAAGATTTCAAAGAGTAAAAAAGGCAGCCTTAAGTGAATAATATAAATGTAAAAACTAAAAATGTAAATGAACTTGAAACACTTTGTCAAGATATAAGAGAAGAAATTTTAAGAGTAGTTAGTAAAAATGGTGGGCATCTAAGTTCAACACTTGGTGCTACAGAACTTATAGTGGCTATGCACAAAGTATTTGACAGTAAAAAAGACCCTTTTATATTTGATGTTTCACATCAATCTTATGCTCATAAACTTTTAACTGGTAGATGGGAAGAGTTTGACACACTTCGTCAGTTTAATGGTTTATGTGGTTATACAAAACCTAGTGAGAGTGAAGATGATTATTTTGTAGCTGGTCATAGTTCTACATCTATCTCTTTAGGTGTTGGTTCAGCTAAGGCTATAGCACTAAAAGGTGAACAAAACTCAAGAGTTCCAGTTGTTATGATAGGTGATGGTTCTATGACTGCTGGTATGGTTTATGAAGCTCTAAATGAACTAGGTGATAGAAAATACCCAATAGTTATAATCCTTAATGACAATGAGATGAGTATAGCTAAACCTATAGGGGCTTTAAGTAGGATGCTAAGTTCTGCTATGGCATCACCTTTTTACCAAAAATTTAAAACAAATACTGAAAAATTTGTAGATAATTTTGGTGATGGTGCTAGATATGTAGCAAAAAGAATGGAGGAGAGTTTAAAACTTATCACTCCTGGTATGATGTTTGAAGAGATGGGTGTTGAGTATATTGGACCAGTAGATGGTCATAATTTAAAATCACTTATAGAAACTCTTGAACTTGCTAAAAATCTTAATAAACCAGTAATCGTTCATGCTCAAACTCTAAAAGGAAAAGGTTATCATATAGCTGAGGGTCATGAGGAAAAATGGCATGGTGTATCCCCTTTTGATGTTACAGATGGAAAATCACTTAAGAAATCATCTACAAAAAGTGCTACACAGATATACTCAGAAGCATTACTTCATCTAGCTAAAAATAACGATAAAATAGTAGGTGCAACAGCAGCGATGCCAAGTGGAACAGGTCTAAGTGAACTTATAGAAAAGTATCCAACTAGATTTTGGGATGTAGCTATCGCTGAACAACATGCAGTAACTTCTATGAGTGCATTGGCAAAAGAGGGTTTTAAACCTTTTTGTACCATCTATTCTACTTTTTTACAAAGAGGGTTTGACCAAGTTATTCACGATACTTGTCTTATGGATTTACCAGTTGTTTTTGCACTTGACCGTGCTGGGATAGTTGGAGAAGATGGTGAAACTCATCAGGGTGTATTTGACATAAACTTTTTACGCTCTATACCAAATATGACACTTTTTGCTCCAAGAGATGAAAAAAGTTTCCATCAAGCTATGGCATTTGCATCTGAATATCAACATCCATGTTCACTAAGATACCCAAGAGGTTCATTTACCCAAACTAACCTACCAGAATCTAAACCATTTGAGTTAGCCAAATCACAACTTTTAGTATCAAACGATAGTGATATACTTTTTATAGGTTATGGAAATGGTGTAGGTCGTGCTTATGAAACAGCACAACTTTTAGATGAAAAAGTAAGTATACTTGATTTAAGATTTGTAAAGCCATTAGACAAAGAGATGCTTAGTAATATGGCACTCAAACATAAAAAATGGTTTGTATTTTCAGATAGTGCAAAGATGGGTGGAGTAGGTTCAGCGATATTAGAATTTTTAGCATCTGAGAAGATTTTAGATGTAGAACTTACAAGTTTTGAGTATGAAGATGAGTTTATAACTCATGGAAATACAAAACTTGTAGAGGAATCATTAGGGCTTTTACCTAATCAATTGGTAAATAAAATAAACTTTAATTAGAA
>CAZSWW010000239.1:0-2649 GCA_964611265.1 uncultured Sulfurimonas sp.
CTAACTCTTGAGAATGAAACTGCAAAAAGGATGGATCTACTACATCTAAAATCTGGTTTATAAACTCTGGTCTTTCTAAAACTGTTTTAATTAGCTTCAATTCCCATGGGTCATTATGCATCGGTTGTTGCATAACTGGCATCTGTTGAGTGTTTGTTATCTTGTTAGTTAGTCTAACAAAAGATGGACTTACTCCAAGTCTTGATGCTAAGTAAGTTTTGTACTCCTCTTGTAACATTGGCGATAAAGTTTTAAGATAACCTACCCCATCATTTAATGCATCCTCTTTAGCTTTTGGGTCTTTAAGATTGTAAGATGCTAACACTTCATCTAACACAAACTCTATAAATGGCTTAGGGGAACGAAACATATTTGAGAGTTTTTCAACCTCCCCATTTTTCACCATATCAGCAGGGTCAAGTCCAGCATCAAAGATAACTACACCACCTTTAAAACCTGATGCACTTAAAAGTCGTGATGCTTTTAAACCTGCATTTCGTCCAGCTTTATCACCATCGTAAGCCATTACAATTCTAGGCTCACCCTTTCTTAGAAGTGGAAGGTGCTCATTTGTAAGTGCTGTTCCTAGAGTTGCTACTGCATTTGTAAATCCAGCTTGATGTAGCATTATAACATCAAGATAACCCTCTGTTATGATTATCTCATTTTGTTTGTAAAGTGTTTGTTTTGCATGATGATATGCATAAAGTAATCTTGACTTGTTAAAAAGGGGAGTTTCAGGGGAGTTTACATATTTTGCTTGATGCCCAGTTATAGTTCTACCACCAAAACCAACTAAGCTACCATTTGCCGAGTGTATGGGAAAAGTTATCCTCTCTATAAACCTTGCAAAATTTCGTCCACCATCAAAACCTACAACTCCTAGTTCAACTGCTTCACTCATATTGAAAAGTTGAGATTTTATGTAGTTTATGGTTGAGTTAGAATCGGGTGCATACCCTATACCAAACTTCTCGATAGAACTCTCATAAACCCCTCTATCTTTTAAGTAGCTAGTAGCACTTTGATGCGATGTAAGTAAAGTTTGATAATACTCATTTAGCTTATCCATAACTTGTGAGCGAGGTTTGTTATGTTTGTTATCGGTATATGTTAGTGTAAAGTTATAGCTAGATGCTAGTTTTTCAAGTGCTTCTGGATAGTTAAGTTTTTCATACTCCATAACAAACCGAACACTATCTCCACCAGCACCACAACCAAAACAATGGTATATCTGCTTTTGTGGACTAACAACAAATGATGCTGTTTTTTCATCATGGAAAGGGCAAGGTGCTTTGTAGTTTGCACCTGCTTTTTTTAACTCAACATAAGAACCAACAACATCAACAACATCAAGTCTAGCTTTTAATGATTCTATAGAGTCTTGAGAAATCATATATTACTTTTGAATAAACTGCCCACAAGCTTTTACCTCTGTTCCTCTAAAAGTTTTGTAGTTTTTATCACCTTTTTCATAAGCTGCATATCTAGCACACTCTTCACTTTTCATACATATCTTGTTATCACACGCTTTATCTACTGACATTTTATCTCCTAAATTGTTTTTGTAAGTATATCCAACTAAATATAATATTGTTTATGTCATAATCTTATTTATGATAAATAATAATAAAAATTTCAATCCATTTGTAAAAAACTTATATACCATCCTATCAAAAGATGAAAATAAAGTGGTTGTAAAACTAAGTGATGCCACTCACCCTATATTTAAAGCTCATTTTCCAACAAATGCTATCTTGCCTGGTTTTGTAAACTTTGAAATTATTTCAGAAGCTTTTGATATGGAGATAACTAGTATCAAAAAAGCAAAATTTTTAAAACCTGCTTTACCTGAACAAGAACTAACCTATGAAAAAAATGCTAATAAGTTTAAAGTCTTTTGTCAAAACCAAGAGATAGCAAGTTTTACACTATGAGCGTTTGTGTTGTTATCCCTGTTTATAACTCTCCATATATCTCAGAGGTTATAAAAGATATTTTAACTTATGGCTATAAAGTTATAGTTGTAGATGATGGTAGTGATATTAAAGTTGAAAAAAAACATTTTGATATAGAACTAATCACACATAAAGTAAATATGGGAAAAGGTGAAGCGATACTAAGTGGTGCAAAAAAAGCAAAAGAGTTAGGGTTTGATAGCTTCGTAACTATGGATGCTGATAAACAACACATAAGTTCAGAGGTTATCAAACTCGTAGATGCTTATGAAGATAACACTATAGTGATAGGGAACCGTGATTTTAGTGATAAAAATGTACCAAATAGCTCAAAATTTGGAAGAAAATTTAGTAACTTTTGGGTGAACTTAGAAACTTTTCAAAAACTTGGAGATACACAAAGTGGTTTTAGGGTTTATCCTGTGAATATTTTAGAGTTAAATATCTCTAACAAAAGGTTTGATTTTGAAGTGGAAGTTTTAGCACTTCACAGTTTTAGAGGTGGTAAGTTTAAAGATGTAGAGGTAGAATGTTTCTACCCACCAAAAGAGCAAAGGGTATCACATTTTGATGCTGTTAAAGACAACATTAGACTATCTTTAGTACACTCAAAACTTTGCATCCAAAGATTTGTATTTTTAAGAGGATTTTTTTGGAAATAAAAAAAGTTTCAAAAATACTCCTCTTAAAC
>CAZSWW010000240.1:0-2629 GCA_964611265.1 uncultured Sulfurimonas sp.
AGAGTGTGTAGAATTTTTTAAAAAAGCACAAAAAACAAATCCAAATCTATTTAAAATAGAATCAATAGGTAAAACATATGAAGACAGAGATATTATCGCTGTAACTATAACAAATAATGTAAAAACAGATAAAGATAAACCAGCTCTTTTATATACAGGTACTATACATGCAAGAGAGTGGATAGGTATAGAACTATCACTTTCTTTTGCTAGATATATTTTAGAACATATTGATTATGACCCACAGTTAAATGCTATACTAGATAAAGCTACACTTTATATGGTTCCATGTGCAAATCCAGATGGTTTTGAATACTCAAGAAATCATTTTGCCTTTTGGAGAAAAAATAGAAGAAGAAATGAAGATGGAAGTTTTGGAGTTGATTTAAACAGAAACTTTGAAGTTGGTTTTGAGAAAAATAATGTAATGACATCAAATGTTTACTCAGGTCCACACCCTTTTAGTGAACCAGAAACTATAGCATTACGAGATTTTGCACTTGAACATTCTAATATCACTATAGCATTGGATTACCATTCACAAGGAAATGTATTTTTTCCTGCTCATAACTTTAAACATGAAGATGCAGTTGATGCAATAGACTTAAATCTATTAGCTGGAAATATGGCAGAGGAGATAAGAAAAGAATCATCTCGTGAATATGGTATCCACATGGGTAAACCACCAACTCATCTTATATCTGGAAGTGGTAGAGAGTTTTACTACTCTCAAGGTGCTTTAGCACTTGTTGCTGAGGTAGGGACTAGAAATATAAGTGATTACCAAGAAAATATGTCTCAAAATATAGAAGAAAATATACCTGCACTTATATATGCACTCTCAGAAGTGAAAAATTATGTAAAAGATTCAACACTTAAAAGGGTAGAAAACTTTACAGCAACTTCTATAACTTCTAAAGAGGTTGAACTTAGTTGGGACTATATAGATGATGATACAGTGTATTTTGAGATATATCGCTCAAAAAAGAAAAAGGGTTTTGCTCAAACTTCAAACCGTATAGGTATGACAAAGTTAAAAAAGTATACAGATAAAAACTTAGAATCATCTACAAACTACCACTATTATATCCGTGCAATTTGTAAAGAAAAAGATATAAAATCACCTTTTGGGCAAAGGGTATCGATAAGAACTGCTCCAGCTGAAAATATGTTCTCAAAGATGTTATATCCATTAGCAGATAAAATAGGTTATGTTGGTGAAAAAACTAAAAAGAACTCTGAACACTTTGGTGTAAATTCACTTTTTGTAGGTGTATCAGAATCTAAAGGTGAATGTTATGGTGTTTGTGGATTCTCACTAAACACTATTCCAAAAAATGCAATCATCACAAGTGCAAAAATATCTTTTTATCCTATGAATCGAGTATCTGTTCAAGTTGAGAGCTATGGAGAGTGGCGAGTTGGGCAAATGGATGAAAGAGTTATAGATAGTATAGCAAGTTTTGATGATATAAAAAATGCAAAGATGTTAAGCTATATAGATAGACCAACAGGTTCGGCTCAATTATCTCAAGGTGTTTGGAGAACTTATAAGTTTGCATCTCAAGAGATAGCAGTCTTACAAGACTCTTTAAAAAGAAGAGAAGCTTATTTTAGGATGGAAGGTCCAACCTCATTACCACTAGATAGAGCATCTCAAATGATGCAGTGGGATATAGGTTATGGTAAATTTAGTGGAGGGCTTTCATTTAGACCAATCTTAGATATATCATATACTATAAATGAAGCAAAACTAGAGTTACAATCTTCATATGAAAGTACAATTTTAAAAGATAGTATTATTGAAAATAGTATCTCTGTTGGTTTTGATGCTAATGGTGATAAAAAATATGGTTATATAGAGTTTGATTTATCAAATTTACCAAAAGCAGAAGATACAACTATATCAAATGCATATATAGAGATGGAAGCAACTAAAATAGATGCACTTAATAATATGAGATTCCATATAGAGATGATTATCCCAAATGAAGATGATGAAAAAACACATATCAATATGAAGAAAAGGGAAATTATTGAAAGAATTGGTTATGATGTAAGTGCTACAGATATAAAAAATGAAGCAAAACAAAGATATGTTTTTGATAGATATGCAATAGAAGAGATGCTTCATCGTACAAAAGAAAACGACAAAGCAGTATTTGTTATATCTGCTTCATCTGAAAATCCTTTTTCAAAACTTCAAAATATAGATTTTATAGATGCTAAAAGGTTAAATAGACCTTCATTAGTTATAAACTATATGAAAAAATCTCATAAAGCGCCTCAAAGTGTTGAAAATTTACAACAAACTATTGAAAATGGTATTATAAAACTAACTTGGGATAATCCAAAAGACAACTTTAGTGGTGTTATAGTAGTTAAAAACCCTTTTAGAGTTCCATGCTCACCTTATGATGGTCAAAAATTGTATGGTGGTAGTGATAATTATACTTATGATAATTTTGGAGATATCAATATCCATAAATATTATGCAGTATTTTCTTATGATGATGTTCCAAATTTTTCAAACCCAGCATATATAGAGTATAAGAAGAAAAAACTTTAAAAAGATAGAAGCCCTATTTTATGGGGCTTTGATAATAAAATAAGATAAAACCAGTAAATT
>CAZSWW010000241.1:0-2609 GCA_964611265.1 uncultured Sulfurimonas sp.
GTTACTTCACCTATAGTATAATTTCCAGTATTTTTTACAATACCTCTGTATACAATCTTCTCTAAACTCAAAATTCTTTTATTTTTAAGTTTATAAAGTTCAACATGTTTTGTATACTTATCTACAACAAACATCATAAGTATAGCTATAGCAACCGATACAAGTGTAACTGAAAACAACATTGGTAAAACTAACTTTTTTTTCTTTTGCCCAAATGAAACTATAGCACCAGCAACAAACATCAAAAGTACAACAACTATAACCACATAATGCCAAACAGTCAAATAAGTCATTTTAAAATCCCCTTACACTTAGCATAAATTGAGATATTATAATCTTTAGAGTAAGTAAAAGGTTCCATTATCATTTTAAAATCCCTTTGTTCACCCCTAGATATATCCTCTTCTACTATCGACATCTTTTTAAATGGTTTAAATTTAAGTAAGTAGTTTTTGTATTTATTTTTGCTAACTTTATAGGCAGAAGCAGTTATTTTACAACTACTAAAATTATACTTAGACTCATTGGTAACTATACCATTGATAACAGCAGCTTTAGTAAATTCTAGTTTTTTTTGAGAGGTTATTTTAGTGCTATTTTTAAATAAGTAGTTATGCATCTCTACATAACCAAGAGTTGGAGCAATAACAAGTGTTCCAAATGCTAGAAGTACAAGAAATAAAGCTATTCCAAGTTTATTTCTAAGTACAATAGCAAGTATGATAAATAATATAAATATTACAAATGCTCCACCAAAAAGCATATAATCATATATGATAAGGTTATTTATAAATTCATTTATATCAAAGTTTGGTATTTGCAAACTTTATCTCTTTCGTGAATTTTTCTCAGCAATTCCACTCATGTTAAATCGTGATGCTAACTCTTGCTTAATCCTATCAGGAGATATATTTTTTGAAGCAAGAGCAACTAACATATGGTATGTTAAATCAGCTGCTTCATAAACCATCTCTTTTTCATCATCATCTTTATGAGCAAAACAATACTCTCCAGCTTCCTCTACAACTTTTTTCAAAATTGTATTTTCACCTTTACTTAAAAGTTTTGCTGTCCATGAAGTTGATGGGTCTGCATTTTTTCTCTCTTGTATAGTGTGGTAAAGTGTGTCGACAACACCATAAGCATTTTCAAGATTTACTTCAACATCAGCTTTTGAATCTCCACTTTCAAGTTCAGTAAAAAAACAAGAACGGCGACCAGTATGACAAGCCACACCCTCTTGAGTTACTTTTATAAGTAAAGTATCGTTATCACAGTCAAGTGAAAAAGAGTGTATCTTTTGAATATGACCACTACTTTCACCTTTTTTCCAGATGCGTTGTTTACTTCTACTAAAGTAATGAGCTACTTTAGTTGATAGTGAAAGTCCCAATGCTTCTTTGTTCATATAAGCCATCATAAGAACTTCATTGTTAGCATTATCTTGAACTATTACAGGAAGAAGTTCACACTTCTCCCAATCTACTCTATCTATAGCATCCATTATTTAGCCGTTGTTCTTTTTTGAACATCTTTGGTATCTACCCAAATATTAGGAGTTGAACCACCAGGTGTTAAGAAGATTTTAGCATCTCTATTTACTTGAAGTGCATCGTTAAATTTACCTTGAACTTTCATCTGTTCTAGTTGTAAAAGTTTGTTAGTTAGAGATTTAGCTATAAGAAGATTTGCTTTAGCTTTAGCTTCTGCTTCTATAGTGATAGCATCTGCGATACCTTGAGCCTCAATTCTTTTCTTTTGTGCTATACCACGAGCTTCAGCTGCTCTTTTTAGTGCATCTTGTTTTGCTCGTTGTACTTGTTGCTCTGCTCTTTGAACCTCTTGTTTTGCTACTTGAACATTTTCAATCTGCTCTTTAACTTTTGGTGGTAAAATAATCTCACGAAGTTGGATAGACTCTAAGTTTGCAGGTGTATTTTCAAGTGCATTTACATTATCTCTTATACCTTTATCTATCTCTGTAGCTATTTTATTTCTGTGTTGTGGTAGAGATTCTGCATCATATTTACCAACAACATTACGAACAACATTACGAGCAACAGGATTGATTATTTTATCTTCCCAGCTAAATCCCCAGTTTGAGATAGTTTGAGCTGCAAATTGAGAGTTAAGTCTATACTGAACAGTAAGTTCTATAGAAACAGGTAATCCACGCTTATCAAGAACTGTAATAGCAGGTTTAGCAGTTATACCAGCTTTACCAGCACTCATCTCTATTTTAGAAGCATAGTTGATTATACGAACGCGAGTATCTACTACATAAACTTTTTGTATAACAGGTACTATAAAGTGAAGTCCGGGAAGAAGTGCTTGGTCTTGATACTTACCATTTGTACTTAAAATCCCTCTTTCACCCTCTTCAATAATAGTAAAAGGTTTAGCCAAAACTAACATTAAAACAATAGCAATTAAGAAGTAGATAACACCACTACCTTTACCACCAAAATTTATATCTATCTTAGGCATCTCTGGACCTTTACCTCCACCATTGCCACCACTACCACCAGAAGGTTTTTTAAAACCTCCACTTTGTGATTTTTTTTTATTAAAATAGTCATTCATATCTGATGCCATATTTATATTTTCCT
>CAZSWW010000242.1:0-2603 GCA_964611265.1 uncultured Sulfurimonas sp.
TCTTCGTCTACTTTTTCCTCTTTTTGTTGGTCTGTTACAGTTTTAAGTTGTTCTGTAACATTTGTGATTACAACATCTATATTAGATTGTAATTCCATCGGCTGTTGAATAGTTCTTGTTAAAATTGTAGGGGTAGATTCTTTCATAGATATTGGTGCTGTTGATGTAGAGTTTGAAGTTTGACTAGAAGTTGATGAAGTTGTACTACTAGATGTTGGAGGTGTTTCGTTATCATTGTTAGTGGTTGAACTATTTGATGTACTTTCTTTACTCGCTACAGTACTTTTTGTAGAAGATTTTTTCTTATCTTTTGTTTCTCCCAAACTCTCTTTATTTACTTTTTTTAACTCTTTAGGGGTAAATTTTTTAACTTCTGCTTTACCTTTTGGTGTTATATCTATCTTGAAACCTTGTTTTACAATAAATTTATTTTTATTTATAGCAACTTCGATAGCTCCAAATGTACAAAAAACTTTTTGTGAACCATTTGGTAATATAGTAACAGTAAAGTTAGTTCCACGAATCCCTATACTAGCTGTTTTAGTTTTTACCTTAAACTTTTCAGGTGCGATTTTTCCTATCTTACCAGTTATCGTTCTCATAGCACCTTTAAAGATACCAAAGTTAGCAACAGGTTCTACATCATCTTCAAAAAGGTATTCATTAACTGAAAATGTAGTATTTTTCCCTAAGCTAATTATAGTCTCATCTTTAAATATAATCTGCATCTTTGCATCTAAAGCAGTTTTTATAATATCTTTTTCTTCTATGATAAAACCGGTTTTAGCAGTTAGTGATTTAGCATCTCTATTTATAGTAGCACTACCTTTTAGTGCTGTTATAGTCCCTACATTAGCAAATATAGAAGTTAAACTAATAAGTAATAATAAAATAATATATTTTAATGATTTCATAATATCCCTTTAAAATGTTTTAACAACACCCATAGATAGAGTGTGTTTTTGGTAACTAAAAACTTTTTGATTCGAGTGACTACGGTTATAAAGTGCTTTAACTTTTAGTTTCAAATCTTTTTGCAGTTGCATATTAAATGTAGTAGAAAGTGTAGTAGATTTATCATCTCTAGTTGATATAAAAAGTTCACTATAATTTTTATAGCTTCTATTTTTAATATCAGTATATAATTCTAGTGAATATTTAGGAGTTAGTTGATTTAGATAGCTTATATCGATTTTATATTCATTATAATCTACATCTATTCTATCCCCATTTTTTTTATTTTGAAATAAATAAGTTATGTTACTTATAACATAAGAAGTAGGGGATAAAATCTTTTGTAATCCATAAGATAGTTCGTATTGGTAAGCATCTAAATTTTGTTCTTTATAAAATTTATCTATAACTCTAAAATAGAGAGAACTTTTAAGTGAATCTGTATGACTAATATCAATTTTTGGTTTAAAAGAGATAGTTTTCATATATATGTTATTTGCTACCGTTAGTATATCAAAACCAAATTCCATATCTATTAAGTATCTGCTTGATTTATATACTAAGCTAGGATTGTATGTGATATAACCTATATTATAAGAAGCATTGTTAGTGTATCTATTTATTAGTATTGAAATTTTATTTTTTAAAATATAACCATTTTTATCACCTATATCGTATATATTTAAAATATCTCCAGAAAATTGGAAGGCTGTAGAAGATACTTCATCTTGAGTAGGAAAGATATTGTCCCCAATATTATACTCATCATCTAGTGAACCAAAGTTGATGTTAGAATCATAAAATATATTAAGACCGGTTGTTACATAGGTGAACGATTTTTTTGTTATATCTATGATTTTTGTTAGATAAAGTTCTATATTTGTTCTTACATTTTTTGGTATAGTTTGGTTTTTTAAAACCTCTTTAAATCTGAGTTCAGCATCTTCATACATCTCTAAGATAAAGTAAATTCTAGCCATCTCTAGTTTAATTCTATCGTTGTTAGGTTCTGCCATCTCTACTCGTTCAAATGATGCTAAGGCCATCTCATAGTGACCACTTTTATATGCACTATGACCATAGTAAAAGTTAAACTTTGCATCCATGAGTTTTTGTAAATATATCTTGCTAAATAGTTCATAACTATTTATAAAATCTTTTTTCTTGTAGTAGATTAAGCCTTTTTCATATATATTTTTAGTATCTAATATTTGTTTTTGTATTGTAGGTTTTTTAACTTTTTCTTGTTTAGATATACATTCATCATATTTGTTTATAACTCTACCATTTAAGCCATAATAATAACTTGTTTGTCTATCTGAGATATTTGTATGAAGTTTATAGCTATGTTTAGATACTTTGTTAAATAAAAACTTTTTGATGTATAACTTTTCATTTTTTACTTTACACCAACCATTTGGATCACAAAATGAAACTTTTATAGTGTCATTTGTATTTATTATATACTTGTTACACTTATTGGGTTTTGCAAATAAGTAAGTAGATAGTAAAAAAGGTATAACTAAACTTAATAACTTCATAATATATCCTGTTTTTAACATATATGTTAATTGTATCACTATTGATTTTAGTTAATTATTAATTTTATATAAAATTTTAGAGTTATTCATTATAATACAGGATTAGTA
>CAZSWW010000243.1:0-2582 GCA_964611265.1 uncultured Sulfurimonas sp.
TAAATGGAAATGGTGGGTATGGATTTGTTTTAGCACCTTATTTGGCTAAAAAACTTTGTGATGAGATTTTAGATATTACAAAAGTAGATGCTAGACTAAGTCCAGCTAGATTTTTTAGCCGTTGGGCTAAAAAGTTTTAGATTCTAGCTATAACTTGCTCAAACTCCCTTGTAATCTCCCCCTTATCAAAACCATCTCTAAACTCAATAACATGAATCTCTAGTAAATCATCTTTTATATCAAGAGTAAGTGTCCCAGGTGTAAGGGTGATAGAGTTAGCTAAAAGTAGCTTTTTCCAGTCACTTTTTAACTCTGTTTTTACCTCAACTATCTGAGGAGCTAGTTTCATATCTTTGCTTAAAACTCTTTTTGCGATTTGTAAGTTTGAAGTTATAAGGTTTTTAGCCAAAACTAAAAGATACACAAAAAACCAAAAAGGGTTTATCATTTCAAACTTATCTTCTTTTGCAAAAAATTTTGTGTAAAGTAAAGAGATGCTAAAACTTATAACTAAACCAACTACTATATTTGCCATCTGAAGATTTGCACTCAAAACTAACCATACACAAAAAAGTAAAACACTCCAAAATAGAACTCTCATCATTTATCCTTGTATATTTTCTTTATTATTTTCAATTAAAACTTTAATCTTTTCTATCAATTGTATAACCTTATTTATTTTTTTAATCACTTCATTTATTTCAGTATTTATCTTATTATTATTTTCAGCATAAAAGAATTTATTATCTCCATGGGCTATATCATTCCTATGTTCTAATAATTGTTTTATAAAGATATTTTCTAATTTTATATCATCGATCATAGTTATATTAAATTTGTAAAATAGTTTTTCTAAAACTTCAAATCCTAAATTTGATTCTGTATTAATAACATTTGAAATAATATTACAATCATTCTCTAAATTTAAGAAATTTTCTATATCTTTTGCTTTATCTATATCTTTTGCTTTTTTTATTGATAAAATATTTTCTACAACACTGTTTTTATATATTTCAATAGTAATTATATCTTTGTTTAACAACCTATTTAGAGTTTGAATATCACATATAATATTTTTAAATTCATTATTTTCTTTATACCTATATAAAATAAGTTCTAATATAAACACAGTTTCTTTTTTAACTTGATAATTATTTGTTTTTAATAAATTCTGAATATATTTAAGATAAATCTTAAATATATCTTTTATTGCTCCTTCCCAATGAGCATATATTAGTGCTGTAGAAGCTCTTAATAAAAAAGATTTATGAAGAAAATTATCTTCATTCTTTATATTTTCTAGCTGAACTTCCATATTTTTTAATTCTTGTATTCTCCATAAAGTTACTTGATTAAGTTTTTCTGAAAAAGAACTAGTATTCATTTATTAGATACCATTAAAGTATTTTGGAGCATTTTTTGTATAAAGTTCTAATCTTTTTCGAGCAAAAGACCGTTTACTTGTTGCTTCTGTAAACCAATCTTCTTTATCTAAAGTATTTATTTTTTGAATAAATTTATCTTTGTTTGTGTCTAATTTATCAATATATGGATATAACCCTATTGTTAAAACTTCAAATTTTGATATTGTAAATCCACCAGCGTTTCCTTTAAAAGCTTTTACATTTAAATTATCATTTAAAAATTTAAAAAATTTAGTAAAACTATTTCTCATATTGGTAAGTTCATTTTCATCAAAAATTTCTTCTAAATAATTATCTAAAAATTCTTTTATACTATTTACTTTTGTATCTTCATTTAAATTGCTATAAGCAAAAAATCTTAATACTAACTCTTCATTATATGCTTCTTCTATATTCCTATCTGATAAATTAGTTGTATTCATAAAATCTTCATTTTTGCTTAATTCTTTTATTAGGTTTATTGCCTTTGGTTTTTCATTTATATATATAGCACTTCTTATCTCTTGATTTGTTAATTGTGTTGAACCAGAATTCAATCTATTAAATAATTCATATTTAGTTGTTCCATCTCCATCTCTATTAAGAATTTGAAAAAATAAACGAGTTTTTTTAAATACTAATTTTGTTTCCATATCAAAATGATTATTTGATTCTTCTTGATGTGGACTATCTATAAAACTTTCATAAGTTATACCATTTAAGCTAGGTAGAAATTTTGTTTTTATTAAACTAGAACGGGGAACGATTTTATTGTCTGCATCAACTAATACTCCTGCAAACTCTAATAGTGTTGATATTCTCTGTAATCCATCTATAACTTCCCATTGACCATTATCTAGTTGTTGTACAAATATAGAGGGGATGGGAATACCTATAAGAATAGATTCTATAAATTTTGATTTTTGTTCTATATTCCATCTAAAAAGTCTTTGAAATTCAGGTCTGATTATAATTTCATTATCTTTATACATGCTAATAATTTCACCTATGGACATTGACATATCAGTAGTATGAACAGTTTTTGATTTTTCTCTTATTTCTTCATTTAAACTCATTTTATTATCTCCATAAATTTTTCTTTATTATTATAACTAAAAGATATTATCATTTATCCTTTGGCATATATATAAAATCACTTGCATATTTACTAACACCTAT
>CAZSWW010000244.1:0-2556 GCA_964611265.1 uncultured Sulfurimonas sp.
ATGAAAATAGCAGTTATAAACTCAGGTAGTTCATCTATAAAATTTAAGCTTTTTTGTATGCAAAAAAATGAGGTGTTATCATCTTTTTTGATTGAAAATATAGGGGAAGAGGGTAGTTTTGTAAAAACTCATAAACAGGGTTTACAAGAGATATTTAAAACTATACAAAAAGTAGATATGGTTGGTCATAGAGTTGTTCATGGTGGAGAGTATTTTCATGATGCTACCATCATAGATGATGATGTTATTCAAAAGATAGAAGAACTTATACCACTAGCTCCTCTACATAATGGAGCGAATTTACTCGGGATTAAAGTTATAAAAGAGATTTTTCCAGATATACCACAAGTAGCTGTTTTTGATACATCTTTTCACTCAACTATGCCAAAAGAAGCATATCTTTATGCTTTAAATTATGAGATGTATGAAAAGCATCATATAAGAAGATATGGTTTTCATGGAACATCACACTCTTATATATTAAAACAAAGTGCAAAAGAGTTAGGTCAAGCTGTCAAAGATACAAATATCATCTCCCTCCATCTAGGAAATGGTGCTTCTATATGTGCTATAAAGAATGGAAAAAGTATAGATACTTCTATGGGATTTACACCTTTAGAGGGTTTAGTTATGGGCAGTCGTTGTGGAGATATAGACCCAGCTATAGTTCTTTATATGCAAAAAGAGTTGGGTATGAGTGTTGATGAGGTAGATAAAGAGTTAAATAAAAACTCAGGTTTAATCGGAATCTGCTCAAACAATGATGTAAGAAAAATCATAAATTCAGATGATGAAAAATCAAAACTTGCACTAGACATAATGATAAGACGGATTCAAAAGTATATAGGTTCTTATATGGTTCTTTTAGAAAGAGTTGATGCTATTGTTTTTACAGGTGGTATAGGGGAAAACTCAACATATATAAGAGATAAAATCTTAGATAATTTAGTTTTTAAAACTATAAAAAATTTAGTTATAAAAACTAACGAAGAGTTAGAAATAGCTGATAAATGTTTGGCTATTGAAAAAGAATACCAAGCATAGCAATCCTAACTTTTGTGCAAGATTGCCCCTTATTTAGACTCCATACGGGCATTAGAGTTTTTAGAGGTGATCTTAAATAAAATTATAACCAAAAATATGATACCCTTTTAGAAATATATTTTAATGGATGAAATAATGGTTGCATCAGATATACAAGATTTTTCAGAAAGTCGTACAAAGGCTAGGGCTTATTTTTGTTATTTATTTTCAAAAAACATACCAAATAGATTACCATCATTATCTCAAGAGATGGTTATTCCTCGTCTGGTTAAGATAAAAGCAGATTTAGCATCTTGTGAGGGTGTGTATCTTTTAGATGAAAAAGGTGTTCAAATATCACCTACATATACTCAAACTCAAAAGCTTGAAGATGATATAGGTAAGATTCGTGCGCATCGTGCATATTATTATCGAGCTGTTCGTGAAGAGAGATGTACTATAACTGACCCTTACCCTTCACTTATAAGTGGTGGTGATTTGACAGTTACTGCATCTCAACCTATTTTTTGTGAAAATGGTGATTTAAAGTATGTAGCTTGTGTTGATATGCCACTAAGTGAAGTTTTAGAGATAGGGCATCTAAATAGTTTTGATACATTTTTCTCAAAACTTTTCAAATACTCTTATGGTGTATTTGCATTTGCACTTATAGCTATAGCATTGTTACTTTTTATACAAGGTGGTATGAGCTTTTTTACACATAAAATCTCTATATCAAACTTTGATATAAAGTATGTTTTTGAAGCTACTATATTACTTACTTTATCTTTAGCCATATTTGACTTGGCAAAAACCCTCATAGAAGAGGAGATAATGGGTCGGCATAAGGAACATCATATATCTGAACCACATAAAACCATGGTTAAGTTTATAGGTTCTATCATCATAGCACTTTCTATCGAAGCTTTAATGCTTGTGTTTAAGTTTGCTATAACTGACCCAGATAAACTTATGTATGCGATTTTTATAATTGGTGGTGTTTCCATGTTACTACTGAGTTTGGCAGTTTATATAAAATTTACAAAAGTGAGAATTAACGAATGATAGCGATAGTTGACTATAATATGGGAAATTTGGCAAGTGTAAAAAATGCATTTGCTAAGTTAGGTAAAGATACAGTAGTTGAAAGTGACCCTGATAAGTTTAAAAACTATGATAAGATAATATTACCAGGGGTTGGTGCTTATGCAGATGCTATGGAACATCTAAAAGAGAGAGATATGGTTGAGGCTTTGCAAGAATATGCAAAAAGTGGAAACTATATGTTTGGTATCTGTTTAGGTATGCAACTTCTTTTTGAGAGTAGTGAAGAGTTTGGACAAAGTGATGGACTTGGACTTATAAAGGGTAGGGTAAAAGCTTTTGATACATCAAAATTTAGTGAGAGTTTAAAAGTTCCACACATGGGTTGGAATAGGATGTTTACAAAAGAGCATCCACTTTTTGATGGCTTGGATGAAAATCATTACCTTTACTTTGTTCACTCTTTTCATGCTGTTTGTGAAAATGAAG
>CAZSWW010000245.1:0-2551 GCA_964611265.1 uncultured Sulfurimonas sp.
TTATAAGATGAATTGGAGTTTTTCAAATGAAAAAAATAGTTATAATAGATGATAATAAAAATTTGGTTGCAAAGTTAGTAGAAAAATTGTCATTAAATCATATATTTAATGATTTAGAGATTATAGAAGTTGTAACTTATTGTGAGGCTTCATCATATATATCTAAAAATTCTGATATTATAGAATTAGTTATAGTTTCTAAAGTTTTACCAGATGCTACAGATGGAAAAGCTGTAATGTTAGCTAGTTCAAATTCTATACCTAGTATTATCCTTTTTGATTCTTATGATGAAGATAATAAAAAAGATAATAAACTTTTAAATATTAATGGTGTGCTAAAATATTTTAGTAAAGATGATGAAAATTATATAAATAAACTTATAGACTTTATACATAAAAAAATTAGAAACTCTGCATATACAGCACTTGTTGTAGATGATTCTAAACTTTATAGAGAAAAATTTAAAAAGGATTTACAACAGTTAAGTTTAAATGTTTTAGTTGCAAATGATGGTCAAGAAGCACTAGATATATTTAACTCAAAAAAGTATGATATATCTTTACTTATCACTGATTATAATATGCCAAATATGAATGGAATAGAGTTAGTTGAAGAGGTAAGAAAAGATTATGATAATGATGAATTGGCAATTATAGCAATAAGTGTTAATGCTGAAAATGAAGTCTTAACAAAGTTTATAAAAGTTGGAGCTAACGATTATATACATAAACCTTACTCTAATGAAGAACTAAGTGTAAGGGTAAATTCAAATTTAAATACATTAGAGATGTTTGAAAAAATAAGTAACTTAGCAAATAGAGATTTTTTAACTGGTGCATACAATAGAAGATATTTTTTCGAAGCATCTTCATCTATCATATCGAAAAATTTCAGAAAACATGAACCAGTTGTTTTTGCAACGATAGATATAGATAAATTTAAAAATATAAATGATACTTATGGTCATGATGTAGGTGATATTGCGATTAAAGAGACTATAAAAGTTCTTAATTCATCTATGAGAGATTCTGATCTGTTAGCTAGGTTTGGTGGAGAGGAGTTTTGTATCTTACTAGAAGATATAACTATGCAAGACACTGAAAACTTTTTTGAAAAAATTAGAGCAAAATTTGAAGCAAATGAACTTGAAATAAATAAAGATTTGACTATAAGATATACAGTATCAATAGGTGTAAATTTTAAAGTAAGTGATGATATAAATGAGATGATAAAAAATTCAGATGAAGCACTTTATGAAGCTAAAAAAACAGGTAGAAATAAAGTTGTTATATATGAGTAAAGAAAAGTAGTAAAAGAGTTTTTATAACTCTTTTACAAACTCTTCTATTCTTTTGATTCCAGTTCTTATACTTTCTATATCTGTAGCAAATGAAAATCTAAAATAACCCTCACTACCAAAACCAACACCTGGAACTACTGCTACTTCTTTTTGTGCAAGTAAGTCTTTTGCAAATTTTAGTGAATCACCACTTACTTTTTGAATGTTTACAAACAGATAAAATGCACCATCAGGTTTTAAAACACTTAGCCCATCTACTGCATTAAAAAGTTCAACTGCTTCGTCACGACGAGCCATAAACTCTTTTCGCATCATCTCTATATCTGCATCAGCTTGACCACTTAAACCAACTACAGCTGCTTTTTGAGTGATAGAGTTTATGTTTGATGTACTTTGAGATTGTAATTTTTTAGTAGCTTTTATAAGCTCTGCATCGTATGCAGCCATATAACCAAATCTCCAACCAGTCATAGCTACTGATTTACTAAGACCATTTATAGTTACAGTTCTTTTAAACATATCTTCACTTACAGATGCACTAGATGTAAAAGTACCATCATATATAAGTTTTTCATACATCTCATCACTAGCAACGATAACTTTAGTACCCTCTAAAACTTTACCAAGTGCAGTTAGTTCATCTTTTGAATAAACTGAACCAGTTGGATTTGATGGAGTAGTTAAGACTAGCATCTTTGTGTTTGGTGTAAGTGCATTTTTTAATTGTTCAGGTGTAATTTTAAACGAGCTTACATCATGAGTCTCTATCTCAACAACTTTTCCACCGCAGTATTTAACAAGTTCAGGGTAAGTAACCCAGTAAGGAGCAGGTATGATAACTTCATCTCCATCTTGAATAGTCGCAGAAAATAGGTTGAAAAGTGAATGTTTTGCACCATTGCTTACTATGATTTGGTTTGGAGCATATTCTAAACCATTATCTCTTTTAAGTTTATCAGCAATCGCTTTTTTTAACTCTGGAATCCCATCAACAGCAGTATATTTTGTAAAATCATTGTTAATAGCATCTATAGCTGCATCTTTTATAACTTGAGGTGTACCAAAGTCTGGTTCACCAGCAGAAAAGCTAAGTATATCTTTGCCCTCAGCTTTTAACTCTTGTGCTAAAGTAGTGATAGCAATCGTGATCGATTCAGATAGTGTATTGATTCGATTTGTAAGCATAAAAACCCTTTAAATAAAATGTTTAAGATTATACCAAAAAAAGTTTGAAACTAAAGATTTTTGTA
>CAZSWW010000246.1:0-2548 GCA_964611265.1 uncultured Sulfurimonas sp.
AAGAGGTAGATTTAAAAGATTATCCAAGTTATACAGAAGCACTTTATGCAAAGATTATAGCACCAAGTGTAAGTGGTATATACCTCTCAAGATGGGATATCAAAGAGATTGCAGAGATTGCAGGTGATTCTATGAGCATCCACCCTAGAAAAAGGATGTTTGAACTTCTTATGAAGTTTGCAGTTAGCCAAGAGAGAATGGAAGCTGTACTAAATGCAATGGAGGCTCACATGAAAGATAAAGTAAGTATATATAAAGAGTTACAAGAAAATTTTCCAGCATCTCATAGTATCTTTGAAGATAAAATACTAAAAGCTGAGAAGACTATAAAAATGTTTCCTACTATACTTAAAGAGTATTTTTAGCAGATTTTATGACATTTTGTCATATTTATAACTAATTTACAAGAAATAGTATATCATTTTGTCACTTATTCAAAAAGGATATACTATGTTAAAAATAACATCTTTAATAATCATAATCTCTATAGTAAGTATAGTAACACATGAATTTATATACTTTACGAGAAAAAGAAAATGGGGTGAAAATTTCACAAGTTTATTTTAAATGAAATGGCATTTTCTCCATAACTACATCATTTTTATTTACATATTGTTCACAATTTAATCCACCTAAATTTTTACAAGTTTGTTGCCATAACTTAGAGTGTCCAGCTTTTTTTGAACTCATATAACCCTGTTTAAACATCAAAGCATGAGCATATTCATGAGCTATAACATTATCTAAGATATATTTCATACTCTCTTTCATCACTTTTTTGTTAAGATAAATCTTAATTTCACCATTCTTATAACTTGTAAGTCCATATAATCGACCTTTAAATTTATCTGTTATAATCAATGGTACTTTAAAGGAAAAACCATAATTTTTTTGCATCATATTTAATACATCTTTTTCTTTATCTGTTATAAGCTTTTGATACTCTTTTGATATATCATTATGATTAAATTTATAATTATTATAATAATTATTTACAAGAATACTTATAGAAATAACTATTACCACTAAAAATATAATTTCTAACTTTCTTTTAAACAACTAGAAATCCTCTTATATATATAAAAATTATTATCAACTGAACTATAAAAACCATAAAAAACTTTATCATAAAAGATGCTTTTTTTATCTTGTGTCTAAAAATAAGCATAGATAAAAATGAGCCTATAGTCCCACCAATAAGAGTGCTAAAAAGAAGTCTTATCTCAGGTACTCTAGGTATATTTCTTGAGTTGTGCATAGCTTGAAACTTATCGTAAGCATAGTAGCAAAATGAGATAAAACTAATCAGTATAATATATATCTCAATATATGTCAGACTAAAAGAAAACTCTACCATAAAAACAAACCTAATGATAAACATACAATAACAAAAGCATCTATTTTACTTCTCATAGACAATGCCCTTTGCACATCTTCTTTTTTAATAATCTCATTACCAACTCCAAAAAAAGGCTTTTTCTTAATCTTTCCAAAATAACTTGTATCACCACCTAGTTTTACACCTAGTGCTATGCCCATAGCAGTTATGGGGTGTCCTGCATTTGGACTTTCATGTTTTTTACCCATACTATAAAATGAAAAAATATCTTTTTTAAAGTTTATAACCATGATTAAAATAGCAGTAACTCTTGATGGTATAAAATTTAATATATCATCTAATATCGCAGATACTTTTCCAAACTTTTCATACTTTTTATTTCTGTATCCAACCATAGAATCTAATGTATTTACAGCTTTATACAAGATGATGCCACTTAGTCCAAAAAACAAAAGATAAAAAAGTGGAGCTATAACACCATCACTTAGATTTTCTCCGTAAGTTTCTATGGATGCTTTATAGATGTCACTATCACTTAGTTGTGAAGTATCACGAGAAACTAACATAGAGATAGCTTCTTTTTTATCTTCTGCCTCTAGTACACCTTTTACTGCATCGTAGAGCATTTTATGGGCTAAAAACATAGATGCTATAGATGATGAGATAATTATATTTAAAATTGTAGGTAGATTTGATAGTAAATATTCTAAAGAAAAAGACAAAATTCCAACAACACTTAAAACAAAAATAGTAAGTAAAAGCCCTCTAAAAATACTATCTTTATAAAATCTTTTTTCAAAAAAACTTATGATGTCCCCTATGATGATAATAGGATGTTTTATAAATCTAAATTCACCAAATATTTTGTCAATGATGTATGCTAAAAGAGAAACTAATATGTTATTTATAAATATCATTACACTATTAACTTTTAAAAAATAATATTTTACGAATTAAATTTACTTTTAGAATCTTCATTATTAATCAGATTTTTATTTAATGGAACTTCTTTTTCATCATTTATAACTTTAAAACTTTTGATAAAACCATCTTTCAAATTTTGTATAATATTTAAAAATGACTCATAGTTATTATCATCTATTTGCAATTGAATTGTTTTCATTTACTCTCTCCTAAGTACTTTTTCTATAAAATCCATATCTATATGCTCATCTATATGAGATGCAAACTCTTTTATAGCTTTTGCTT
>CAZSWW010000247.1:0-2542 GCA_964611265.1 uncultured Sulfurimonas sp.
TGTGTATCTGCATTTAAATACAGACTAAAACCAACTAACAGTAAAACAATTTTAAATTTTAAATTTTTCAAGCATACTCCTATGTATATCAAAATATATTTCTATAAAAAGCAAATCCAAAACCAACTTTAGAAACACTTCTATCATAATCAATTAAACTTTCTCCATAACCATTAAAAGCTTTAAAGTACCAATAAGTGGTTTTAAAATTATTAACAGGTATAGAATAGTTTAATTGTATTGAACCTTTATTGTTATTTGTTTTTAAGTTATTTCTTAACTTTAAAGCGATTAAACTATTTTTATAAAGATATTTTATCTCAATATCTCCATAACCTAGATAGTTTTCAATATTTGGATTATCATCACCTTTTGCATTTGGATCTGTACCATTATAGAATGCTTCACTTTTTTTATTTTCTGGGATTCTATACCAAGCTTGAGCTTTTAAAAACAAGTTATCCCATTGCCAAAATGATGCTAAAAACACTCTATTCCATGATCTTGAACGATATCCACTTTGACCATTTGACTGATGCCTAAATCCAAACTGTACAGCTTTTAGATTGCTTTTTTTATCTATGTTATAGGGTGTTGGAAGAGTTATAAAAATCTCAGGGGTATAGTTGGTTTCTCTAAAAGGTGCTGAATCGCTATATGCTTGCCACCACACTTGTTGTGTATATCCTGCACTTATATACTCATTTAGTCCGAACAAATCATAAGTTATTATTTTTTGGATGCTTAATTGAAACTCAATCTCCATTTTACTATCATAATCTAAAGATTGATTGGTGTATTTGCTAGAAGAATATGAAAATGGTAACAGATAATTTGTATGATATGGCAATATACCAAAGTCTTTATCTGCAATTTTTTTCATTTCAGATTTTACATTTGAAGAACTAAGGTCTAATTTGCTAAAAGCAAACTGTAAACCTTCTTGAGTTTGTTGTATATCATCAGTTACATTTATATCATTACTCAAGATATATGAATACTTAGATGCACTCTTTTTATACCAAAACATAGATTTACTTGCATCTTTATCTACACCATAACCGTTTTCAAAGATATTACCTAAAAGGTATTGAGCCTCTTTGTTTCCTCTTTTTGCTTCTTTTAGTATGATTGGATAGGCTTTTTTATACTGATTATCATGATAGTATTTTAAACCATCATGATAATTTAATATGCTATTTGCTACTAAATTGAGTGTGAAAATTACCATTAAGTACAATACTTTATACATCTTATTTACCTAAACCTTTTATATCAAAATATGGTTTGATATTTTTATAAAATATCTTTTCAAGTTCAGATGAACTCATATCTAAAATATCATAATACATTTTTTCATAAATCTCTTTAAATGCATCAATTATTTCATTATCAAAATGTGTTCCTACATCGTCCATTAATATCTTCATACTTTCATCTAAACTAAAAGGTTTTTTATATGGTCTTTTTGAAGTTAAGGCATCAAATACATCAGCTACGGCAAAGATTCGTGCATTATATGGTATCTCATCACCTTGTAAACCATCTGGATAGCCACTACCATCAACTTTTTCATGATGATGCAATATTACCTCTTTTGCATCTTCTAACCAAGGGTTATTTTTAACTATCTCAACCCCTTGTATAACATGTGTTTTTATCTCTTCAAACTCATCATCAGTTAATTTAGCAGGTTTTAAAAGTATATTGTCACTTATAGCAATTTTTCCTATATCATGTAAAAAAGCACCCTTTATAAGTGATTTTATTTTCTCTTTTGGTAGGTTTAGTTTTTGAGCTATTTTGATACTATAGTATGTAACCCTATAGTTATGATCACCCGTATCGCTATCTCTTTTTGCTATGGCATTTCCTAAAGATATAAGTGTGCTTATATGACTTTGTAAAAGTTCATTTTTCTTTTCTAACAATAATTTATATTGTGAATATATCGTTGGAAATATAAAAATAAACACCATAAAAATAGTTGTAAGTACAACTATAATACTCGATTGTATATCATTACGAATCAAACTTACACTTTTATCATCAAGTTTTAGAAGTATATTCAAATAGTAAGATTTGTCTTTTATCTTTAGTTTTGTTTGAAAATATAGATATATATCTTTTTCATTTATTGGTATCATTTTGTATTGAGTAGTGGTTGATGTTTTGTCTATATGATTTAATATTTTCTCTAGTAAAATATTATATTTATCTTTTTTTATATTTAATATTTGTTTTAAAGAGTTGTCATATAGCTCAAAAAGAATAATATTTTCTCTTGCTTTTGTAATATTAGAAATATATTCTAAATCATCTACATCAAACTTTTTTAAAAAGATTTTTTCTTCTTGTCTTATTATATTTTGGGTATTTGATGCTATTTTATATTCATTATAAAAGTAAATTGCAACTATCCATAGTACAGAACTCAATACTGTAATAGCAAATAATTTTAATATAAATTTAAATAATATATTGTCTTTTATGTTTTTAAAAGTCACAATTTTCCACTTTCATTAATTTTAGTATTTTAAGT
>CAZSWW010000248.1:0-2520 GCA_964611265.1 uncultured Sulfurimonas sp.
AAAACTAAATGAAAGAATTTATCTCTAAAGCTTATAAGTTTTCAAACTCTTGGACGGGAACTATCATCATAGTTCTTTTTGTTATATTTTTCATAGCACAAGCATTTCGCATCCCTAGTGGGAGTATGAAAGATACTCTACTTGTTGGTGATCATCTTTTTGGTAAAAAATTCGCTTACGGTATCCCTATGCCACATATACCTTTTATAGAGATGTCTATAATGCCGTGGAGCGATAGTCTAAAACTTGTAGATGGAGATAAACCCAAAAGAGGTGATATTATCATCTTTAGATACCCACATAACACTAAAACCCACTTTGTAAAAAGATGTGTTGGTTTACCAGGTGATGAGATTTTTGTTCTTGAAAAAGACCTATATCTTCACCATAGAGAGGGTGATGAGTGGATTAAAAAGAATTTTAAAGATTATGAAACTATAGTATTTGCTGGTAAAATTTGGGTTAAAAACCCTTATATGAAAGAGCATCACGGTATTCACCATGATGATAAGATAGTAAATAACGGCAGATACCCGATGCCAATCTTTAACTTTGCACCTATAAAAGTTGATGAAGACAACTACTTTATGATGGGTGATAACCGTGACCACTCTAACGATAGCCGTTTTTGGGGTTCAGTACCTTATGAAAACATAGAGGGGACTCCATGGTTTATATACTTCTCAGTAGATGATAACTGGGAGATAAGATGGGACAGAATCGGTAAGACTCCAACTGATTTAGAGCAACCTATACACCTAGATAAAGCGATAGCTGAGAGAATAAAAGTAGATAAAAACGATCATGGACTCTATTGATTTACTAAAGATAGTAGCTTCTGTTTTAGCATTAGCTGTAGCTATTATCGGTCATGAGATTATGCATGGTTGGGTGGCTTTCAAGCTAGGTGATACTACTGCTAAAAATGCTGGTAGATTGTCTATAAACCCTCTTATCCATGTTGATTTGGTTGGTACTATCATAGTTCCAACCACTATGTACTTTTTACCTATGCTTATGGGTGCTGATAGTGGTTTCTTGTTTGGTTGGGCTAAACCTGTTCCTGTTAATATGGGTACAGTAGTAAGAAATGCAGGTTATAACGGTGCTATGCAAGTTGATTTGGCTGGTGTAGTTTACAACTTTACTTTAGCAGTTTTTGCATCTATGGCTATACTAAGTATGTCGCAACCAACTATGGCTGATGGGTTAGCTTATATCTTTGCTTATCTATTTGTAATGCAGTTACTTATCATAAATGTTGTGTTAGGGGTGTTTAACTTGCTCCCTATTCCACAATTTGATGGAGCTCATTTTGTGATGCATTTAGCTTTAAAGTATAAGATAGATGCTGTTGCTGAGTTTTTTTATAAAAATGAAAAGTACGGGATGATAATCGTTTTAGTTGTTTTAATGACGCCGTTAAAAGATTATTTGTTGGTTATGCCTGTTCAGACCATATTAGCTTTATTATTACAATAAAGCTATACTCTTAGACTAACCTCATACATAAACTGTTGTAATGGTAACATCTCTTTATATATTTCAAAAAGTGTATCTATAAAATTTTCACCATCTTCTATAAGCTTAGGTTCTAGTATCTTGTAAGTTGCCATACCTTTATATAAAAACAGATGTGAATTTATCATCTCAGATTTTACACCTCTTGGGTATCTTTTATAACCTTTATCTATAACACTATAACCTTTTTTCATCAAAGAATGTAGTAAGTTGTTTAACTCTTCCCTTTTATAGGGGTCTTTTATATGCTCTCGATAAGCTTCAAGCATAGGTTTTTCAAACCATCTGACCCCCACAGATACAAAAAGTTCATCAGGAGAAAAATGTAAATAAAAACTTGAACTTTGAAGCCTTTTAGACCCACCCTGCCAAAATATCACACCTATACGATGTTTTAGAGGCATCTTATTTTCACCCATTCTACGGATATCACGATAGATTCTAAAAAGTGATTTATTTATCTTTGGTTCAAAAATGATAGTTGGTTCAAGTGCTTGTAGATGTTCACCCATCTCCTGTACAAATGCACGAGATGGGTTTAGTATAAGTTCATCATACTCAGTACGATGAGACTCAAACCATTCTTTGTTGTTGTTTTGTCTAATAGATTCTAAAAATGGTAATGCTTTGTTTGAAAAACCATTAAACTCCATTATTTTGTCGCTAAATTTCTGTTTCTGTATGCAATAGCAATTATTATAAATATAATGGCATAACTAATTGGTACAAAGTCAGGTACAGGTATTGGGTCACCTTTAGCATACGAGTGTAATCCAGCAAGGTAATAATTAACACCAAAATAAGTCATAATAACTGACGAATATGCTAAAAGTGATACAACTGCAAAGTTAAACTCTGTATATAAAGATTTTATAAATCTAAGGTGAACAACAATAGCATAAACCAAGATAGTTACTAATGCCCAAGTCTCTTTTGGATCCCAACCCCAGTATCTACCCCAAGACTCATTTGCCCATACACCACCTAAAAAGTTACCAA
>CAZSWW010000249.1:0-2511 GCA_964611265.1 uncultured Sulfurimonas sp.
TGTGCATAACTAAAAAGTCCAAATTGTTCAGGACCCAAATATCTAGCTATCCAAACACCTATAAAAAGCCCTACAAATATCCTCAAAATTTTTTCTACAAAAAGCCACGAAGTATTTTTAAAATACCTCATAAAACCTTGATGATTTTTAAGTTGTTGTATCTTTTTTAACAATTTACTTAACTAGACTTCAATTTTTCTTTAAGTATAATTTTTCCAGCTTCAACACCTGGTTGATCGTAAGCATCTATGTATATAAATCTAGCTACTACAGATGTTAAAAGTTCATATTCATACATAAGTCTAGCTATACTCTTTTCAAAAACACCATCTATCGTTATAACATCACATGGTATATCATTGAGATTATTTATAGACTCTATAGTTGCATCTGCTTGTTTATTTATAAGTGAAGAGAACTCTAACTCTTCAAGATATGCTAACTCCTCAAGACCATCTAGTCTTATGTTTGGTATCTTTAAATGGTTGTCAAAATCTTCCACTTTTATAACTGTTATAGTTTTGTCTCTTCTACCCTCGATTATAAGTTGTAAAAATGAGTGTTGGTCTATTGGTCCTATGATTCCAACTGGAGTTAAGCCTTGTTTAGTGCTATTTATATCTATCTTACCTAAACTTTCACCCCATAGTTGTATATACCACTTGTTAAAACCCTCTAACCTCGAAGAGTAAGAAAAAACTACATTTATGTTAAACTTGTTCTTATACTCTGCAAAAAATCTAGCTTTATTTAGTATCTTTACATAATCATCTTTTTTATCAAAAAATGAGTTATATATATCTTTTGTACCTTTTAAAAGTTCATCTATATCTATACCAACTATAGCTAGTGGTAAAAGTCCAACAGCTGAAAAAACTGAAAATCTTCCACCTACATTTTTAGGTATCTCAAAACTTTTTATACCATTTACTTTTGCATAATTGTTTAGTTTTGAATCATTCTCAGTTACTACCACTGTGTTGTTTTTATCACATTTTACAAGAGAGTTTATGTATTTAAATATAGATATAGTCTCAACAGTAGTACCAGATTTTGAGATAACTACAAACAAAGTATCTTCTAACTCTATAGCCTCAATCTTTGATTTTAACTCTATAGGGTCTGTACTTTCTAAAAAGTATAGTTTTTTATCTAATTCTTTTGAATGTTTTAAAAACTTATATATAGCATAAGTTCCAAGTGTACTTCCACCTATACCTATAACAACGATATTTGTTTGTTTCACAGTTTTAGCATACTCTTTAAAGTGTGTAGTATCTTGATGCACTAAGTTATAGTAACCGATAGTCTCTTTCTCTTTTTGTATAGCTTTAAAGATATCTTCATCTGACATTGTTGCATTAAAATTATGTGTATAGTTCATTAATCTCTCACTCTTAAAAATACTGGAAATCTAGGATTTCCTTTTGAAGTTAAACCATAATACTTAAAAGTGATTATAGTCCCTATAGCTGGAGGTATCTCTCTTTGGTGTTGGCTTAGTCCACTTCCAATCTTTATGATTTGTAGATTTTTCATCCTACAAGAGAGTGAACCAACCACTCCATCATTTTTTCCACGACCCTTATTATAACCAACTATTTCACACTCTTCATCGATATATAGTTTTACTTTTAAAGCATTATCATCTCTTCCCGTATAGTAAGGCAGAGATGCATCTCTAACCACTACACCTTCAGCACCTTTTTTTTGAACTTTTTTCAAAAAATCATCAAGATGCTTTTTATCTTTTACTTTTATCTGCTTTATAAGTTTTAGATACTTAGTCTCTTTTACTAATGATAACCTTTTAGATAAGTTACCATCAGCATTTGGAACTTCAAAAATGTTATAAGTTATATCTCTCCAACCACTATGTGGTTTTTTTTGTCTTACGATTGAAACTACATGGGAAAAATCATCTCTTTTTGTCCATAATTCACCATCAAGTTTGTAAGTTGGAAAATCTTTAGTAAAAAATTTCGGTGCATTAAAAACTTTTCCACCTCTTGAGATAAGGTTTTTACCATCCCAAAAAGCTCTAACACCATCAAGTTTTTCACTCATATACCAACCAGTTACATTTATATCTTCTGAATACCTATTTAACAAAAGCAAGTCAGGCTTTTGAGCATATAAAGATACAAACAAAACAAGTAGTATAAAAAGTCTCATATATTATTTTTCTTTATCATAAAAGTAGTTTGTAGCTTCTACAAAACCATCAACTGAACCACAGTCAAATCTTTTACCTTTAAACTTGTATGCTATAACTTTTCCTATCTCAGCTTGTTTTAAAAGAGCATCAGTTATTTGTATCTCTCCACCACGACCAGGGGGAGTATGTCTTAGTATCTCAAAAATATCTGGAGTTAAGATATAACGACCTATAATAGCTAGGTTTGATGGAGCATCTTCTGGTTTTGGTTTTTCAACCATATCATTTACTCTTATCAAGTCATCTGCTATAAAATCTCCTGCTATTACACCATACTTTTGAGTCTCCTCTTT
>CAZSWW010000250.1:0-2506 GCA_964611265.1 uncultured Sulfurimonas sp.
TTTTTACAAACTTATCTACTTGTTCAAGTTGTGCAACAAGTAAAGATGCATTTAAATTTGGCATACGATAGTTATAGCCTATGATGTCGTGTTCATACTCATAAGGGTGTGGCACTTTTGCAGTTGTAGTTAGATGTTTTGCTTTTTTTGCTAAAATTTCATCATCTGTTACAATAACTCCACCACCCCCACTTGTTATGATTTTGTTGCCATTAAAACTAAATGCTGAAACTTTTGAAAAAGTCCCAGAGTGTTTGTTTTTATAGTAACTTCCCAAACTCTCAGCAGAATCTTCTACTAAGTTTATATGCCATCTATCGCAAATCTCTTTTATCTTATCTATCTTGCAAGGGTGTCCAAAAGTGTGCATAGGGACGCAGGCTTTTATAGTTTTTTTTGTAGTTTTATTTATACATCTACTATCTATAACTTCACAATTTTTTTCTAAAAAATTCTCTAGTGAGGTTGGACTAAGCCCTAAAGTATCCAAATCAACATCCACAAAGATTGGTTTTGCACCTATATAGCTTATGGCATTGCAAGTTGCTACAAATGTAAGTGCTTGAGTTATTACCTCATCATCTTTTTTAACATCTGCTAAAAGTAAAGATATATGAAGTGCTGAAGTTCCATTTACTGTTGCTATGGCAAATTTTGAACCAACTTTTTGTGTAAATTCCTCTTCAAATCTATCTACATATTTACCAACTGATGAAACAAATGTTGAGTCTATGCAATCATTTAGGTATTTTTTCTCATTTCCTAAAAATTTAGGTTCATGTAATGGTAAAAATTCTTTTGTTTGAAAAGTTTCTCTTATAAAATTTACTATTTCACTATACATTATAAATATCTGATTTATACTTTGCTAAGTTTTCTTTTATACTAAACCATTCAACAGTTTTTCTTAAACCATCTTCTATGGAGTATAGAGGTTTAAAACTTGTTAAATTGGTTATCTTTGTATTATCACACCATAGTCTATGTACTTCACTATTTACTGGTCTAATTCTTTGTTCATCAGTTATAAACTCTACATCACTTTTCATAATATCTTTAATAATATTTAGAGTATCTCCAACACTTATCTCAAAGTTTGAACCTATATTAATAGTTTCACCTATAGTAGCATCACTTGTAGCTAAAGCTATAAAACCTCTACAAGTATCTTCTACATAGTTAAAATCTCTAGTTGGAGAAATATCTCCTAGTTTTATCTCTTTTACCCCATTTGCTATCTGAGTGATTATAGTAGGTATAACAGCTCTTGCACTTTGTCTTGGTCCATAAGTATTAAAAGGTCTTGCTATTGTCACTGGTAGTTCAAAAGAGTTGTAAAAACTCATAGCCATAGCATCTGCAGATATTTTACTAGCACTATATGGGCTTTGTGCTTGTAGTGGGTGTTTTTCATCTATAGGGACATACTGAGCAGTACCGTAAACTTCTGATGTGGATGTATGTATAACCCTTTGAACACCATTTTCTAAACAAGCTTGTACTATGTTTAGTGTACCATTTACATTTGTATCTACATAAGAACTAGGAGCTACATAGGAGTAAGGTATAGCTATAAGTGCTGCAAGATGAAAAACTATATCTATATCTTTTGTTATCATTTTACAATAGTGTGAGTCTCTAACATCTCCATTTAATATCTCAATTTTATTAAGGTTTTTTATATCTTCTAGCCAACCCCAGTAGTTAAATGAGTTGTATAAACTCAATGCTTTTACATTTGCACCATTTTCAACTAACATCTCAACAAGATGTGAGCCTATAAAACCATCAGCTCCAGTTACCAATATATTTTTATTTTTCATTTTAATTATAACCTACTAAAAAACTTTAATATCAATTGATTTTTAAAATTCTTTATATTAAGAATTAAATCAATCCTTTTATATTTATAAAAATCACCCATATCAATATCATAATTTAAATTTAATTTTTCAGAAGAAACTTCATTTAAAATTCTTTCATAAACGAGTCGGATGTAACTTTCTCCATATTGATTTATTATATCTTTATTAATATCAAATTTTTCAGGATTTGTTATAATCTCATGTGTTTCATTTTGAAAGTCAATTTCAGCTAATGAACAAAACTCTAAACTTGATATATCTAAAGCTAGAATGTTTTTAGAATATTTCATTATAAATTTAAAAATATTTCTATATTTTTTATTATCGTATAGGTATATCTCTATCTCTTTTACTATATCATTTATATTTTGAGGTTTAATAAATTTAAATCTATCTAATTCATTTTTAAATATAGTATTACAAAAATCTTTTTGCTCATCATTAAAATAAAAAGCCTTAAAAGTAACTTGAGGAAATCTTTTATAAAGTTCTTTTATATACTCCACAAAATCTTTATCATTAAGATTATTTTCAATGGCTAAGAATCCAACAGAATTTTTACAATATAAATTTTTAATCTTATCTACATCAACATCAACCAAACTATCCAAAAATTTAAACTCATTAACTTTAAGCTCATT